>NZ_JARHXQ010000281.1:0-33831 GCF_029222765.1 Arthrobacter sp. Cr_A7
GGGTCCAGCGGGACCGGGCGGTCCTCCGCGTCGATGACTATCGGGGCGGGCTGTACCACCGGTTCCTCCTCGTCCAGGAATTCATCCTCGGTGTCCCAGTCGTCCTCATTTACCGGTGCATCCTCGGCGTAGTCGTAGGCGGGGTCCGCTTCGACGGCGTCCAGGTGCGGCATGTCCGGGTGCTGTCCGGTGGTGCTCATGATTCAACCTCCGTTTGTTCGCCTGACGTGCTCTTTCAGTGAGGGCGCCGGCTGCGCCACACTTTCATCACAACACCGCGCGGCAGGCGGGTCAATAGCAGATGCGGAGCCCTGCCGGTCGGGCTGCGGGGCCACCGGATTAAGGCAGACCGAAACCTTCCAGCGAGGTTTGCCAGCCAAAAAACCCCAGAAATTCGCAGTAAGCTGGGCACTGCAATGGGGCCGCTACATGCCCTATCCAGCCCAGGAGTTTCCGTGTCACAGCACGCCCAGCCCGACCATGCCCCATCGAATCCGGGCCCATCGAATCCGGCCCAGCCGAACCAGCCCCAGAGGCCCGCACCGTCCGCGGCAGACATCAAGCGGTGGCGCCAGTACCTTGCCGACGAGCGTGCGGAAGCCGCCGTCTACCGCGACCTGGCGCAGAACCGGCAGGGCGAGGAACGCGACATCCTCCTTGCCCTGGCGGAAGCCGAGGGACGGCACGAAGCGCACTGGCTGGCCCTGCTGGGAGAACAGGCGGGCAAGGCACGGCAGGCCTCGTTCCGCAGCCGGTTCCTTGGCTTCCTTGCACGGCACTTCGGCTCGGTGTTCGTACTGGCGCTTGCGCAACGGGCAGAAGGCCGCTCCCCCTATGCCAAGGACCCCAACGCCACAGCTGCGATGGCCGCCGACGAACAGATCCACGAGGAAGTAGTCCGCGGTTTGGCAACACGCGGCCGCAACCGCCTGGCCGGAACGTTCCGCGCCGCAGTCTTCGGTGCCAACGACGGCCTGGTCAGCAACCTGTCCCTGGTGATGGGCATGGCCGCTTCCGGCGTGGCCAGCACCGTGGTCCTGCTCAGCGGCATCGCGGGACTGTTGGCGGGTGCCATGTCCATGGGCGCCGGTGAATTCATTTCCGTCCGGTCCCAGCGGGAACTCCTGGCGGCCACCCGCCCCACGCAGATCACCCTGGCCGCGGCCCCGAAGCTGGACATCGAACACAACGAACTCCTCCTCGTCTACTTGGCCAGGGGCATGTCCCATGAGGCGGCCGAGCACCGGGTGGCAGAGCGCATGGGCCTGTTGTCCTGCGACTGTGATCCCAGCCTGTCCCTGCAGCCGGAGCTGCCGGAGGACGAAGACCAGCATGAAGCTGTCGGCACGGCATGGGGCGCGGCGCTGTCCAGCTTCTGCTTCTTCGCCTCGGGCGCGATCGTGCCCATCCTGCCGTTCCTCTTTGGCATGACCGGTGTGGCTGCCCTGGTGGTGGCCGGCGTCCTGGTGGGCATTGCCCTGCTGGCCACCGGCGGCATCGTGGGCCTGCTGTCCGGCACCTCGCCCCTGACCCGCGGCCTGCGCCAGCTCGCCATCGGGCTGGGAGCCGCCGCGGTGACCTACCTGCTGGGGCTGGTCTTCGGCACCGTGGTGGGTTAGTGGAAGAAGAGCGGCCCCCGCGCCACGCAGGCGACCGAGCCCGGCGGGAAGGCGCAGGCCCACGATTCAGGGTGGTCCTGGTCAGCGCCCTCTGCGTCGCCGGAGTGTTGGGCGGTGCGCTGGTGCTGGACGATCCCAGGGTAAAGCAGCTCCTGGATTTTCGAATTGGCCCGGGCAACGGGCAGCAACGGCAGCCGGGTGGCGACCCGGACCGTACAAAACAGGACAGCGTGGCACAGGACAGTGCTGCGCCGTCCGGTGAAGCCGGCACCCGGCCTGCGGCAGAGGCCAGCCTGGACACCCCTCCCCCGGGCTTCGAGGAGGAAGACGCTCCCCTCGGCACCCCTTCCCCGCCTGCCGCGGGCAGCGACTCGTACCGGTTCCTTGCGGTCAACGGTGACGGCAGTCCGGTGGGATATTCGCCCTGCCGGCCCCTCCACTACGTGGTGAACGCCGACCTCGCCCCGGCCGGTGCAGAGCGCCTGGTTCCGGCGGCCATTGCCACCATCTCGGCAGCAACAGGCATCAGGTTCATTGATGACGGCACCACCCGTGAACAGCCCTCGCCGCAACGGCAGCCCTACCAGCCGGACGCGTACGGCGAGCGCTGGGCACCGCTGCTCATTGCGTGGACCACGCCCGAGGTGGCACCGCAGCTGGAGGGAAAGGTGATCGGCACCGGCGGCAGCACCCATTTCAGTTACGACGACGGGCCCAAGACGTTCGTGACCGGCGGCCTGGACCTGGACGCGCCGCAGATGGCCAACGAGCTGCTGAACCCGGATGGCCATCTCTACGCCACCGCGGTAATCCTGCACGAGCTGAGCCATGTGGTGGGCCTTGACCATGTGGAAGACCCTACCCAGCTGATGTACCCGGAGATCGGCACCCCTGAGGGTCTGTCCGCGGGCGACCTCAACGGGTTGTTCGAGCTGAGCAAGGCCCAGTGCCGGAAAGACCTTTAGCCGAATAGACCTTCAGCCGTACAGACCTTTGGCCTGAAGGACCGCTGACTACCGGAGCAGGACCTTCACCGCTTCTTCCACGCTGTCCACCAGGAAGATCCGGTCCGCCATGGGCCGGCCCGCCGCCAGGCTGCGGAGCATGGGCCACGCGGGGTATTGGTGCTCCCAGTGGTGCCTGCCCACCAGGACCATGGGTGTGACCTTTTCCGGGGCTCCGTAGTAGTTTTCGCAGGCGTCCTGGAAAATTTCCTGGACAGTTCCGGCGGCTCCGGGCAGGAACACGATCCCTCCCTGGCAGAGCTCCAGCAGGATGGCTTCACGGATGGCGTTCGCGAAGTATTTGGCGATGTGGGTGGCAAAGCAGTTGGGCGGCTCATGGCCGTAGAACCAGGTGGGGATTCCCAGCGACGGCGTCCCGCCGGGAAAGCGTTCGACGACGGCCGCCGCCGCCCGCGCCCACGCCGACACCGAGGGACGGAAGCCGGGAACGGCCGCGAGCATGTCCAACGCAGCCTGCAGGCCGTCGTCGTCCGCCTGGCTCAGGTAGGCACCCACGTTCGCGGCCTCCATGGCGCCGGGCCCGCCGCCGGTGGCAACGGAATAGCCGTTTCTTGCCAGCAGCCTGCCAAGCATGGCCGCCTGCGCGTAGTCCGCCCTGCCACGCTGGGCGGCGTGCCCGCCCATCACTCCCACCATGGGCTGCCCTGACCAGGGGTGGGAATGGGTCAGCTCGTCCAGCGCGTCGCCGATGGCATGGTCGTGCAGGGCTGAGGCGAGGGTGGCGTCCACCCGGTGCCGCTGGCCCGGCTGGATGCTCCATTGATAGATCCGCGCGTCTGGCAGCTCCTCGTAGGGGGCGTCGGCGAGCCCGTCATAGAGTTCGCCGGGCGAGTAGAGCGTGGAGCGGTACGGGTTGAAGGGGACTCCCGTGAGCCGTGGAAAGATGAGCGCTCCGCGGTTGCGGAGGGCATCCTCCATTCCCTCGTCAAAGGTGCAGCCAAGGAAAATGGCGCCCTCCACATCGAGGCCGGCCAGGGCGGAAGCCCGGCCGCGGAGGTCCAGGGACTGCGCGTGCCAGCCCTGCAGGTGCACGGCACCGGCCGCCAGCATGCGGTCGAAGCTTTCCAGGTCTTCCACTTCCAGGCTGCGCGGACTGGGGCCAAGGTTTCCCGAAAGGTTCATGGCTGTTGCCGCCTTCTGCTGCTCATCCACCCAGCGTAGGCCACCGGCAAAAGCAACGCGGGGTCGGATCCGGCCCTCCGGAAGCTCCGGATTGGGCTGGATCTGACCCCGCGTTGCTCTCAGGGGTAGGTGATCAGGCAGGCAGCTTTGCGGGAACGGCGCCTTCGCGGAAGTGCGCTTCCAGGTCCTCGAGTGAGTGGCCCTTGGTTTCGGGAACGAACTTGATGACGAAGGCGAGCGACGCGACGTTGACCAGGACGAACAGGCCGAACGTGCCGGTGGACCCCAGCGCCTCGACGACGATCGGGAACAGGAACGAGATGGCGGCGTTGACGGTCCAGAGGGCGAACACCGCGATTCCCATGGCGAAGCCGCGGATGGCCAGCGGGAACATTTCGGAGAGGAGCAGCCAGACGCAGGTGCCGATGAAGCACTGGACGAAGGCGACGAACAGCATCATGGCGGCGAGGATGGTGTAGCTGGCAAGGTCGGACTGGGGCAGCAGGAAGACGATTGCCAGCAGCGCCTGCGAGCCCACCACGCCGGAGAAACCGATGACCAGCATCTTGCGGCGGCCAATGAAGCCCAGCAGCCAGATGCCCAGGATGGTCATCAGCACGGAGGTGACACCGACGCCGATGGTGGCAACCAGCGATGCGCTCACTCCCAGCCCGCTCTTTTCCAGGATGGTGGGGGCGTAGTAGTTCACCGTGTTGATGCCGGTGGCCTGCTGCACGGTTGCAAGGCCGATGCCGATCCACAGAAGCCGGCGCATCCAGGGGTTGTTGCGGAGGTCACGCCAGGCGTGGCCGCGCTCCTCCTTTGCCGTCCGGGCAGCCTCGGCGATCTCCTCGAATTCGGCGGCTGCTTCCTGCGGGCTGCGGCTAAGATTCAGGACACGGCGGCTGTCTTCCAGCCGGCCGCGGATGGCGTACCAGCGCGGGGACTCGGGCAACAGCAGCATGCCGGCGAGCAGCGCGAGCGCGGGCAGCGACGCGATGCCCAGCATGGTGCGCCAGACCTCGGTGTCGTGGATGAGGGCGTCGAGCAGGGCATTGATGGCAAAGGCCAGCATCTGGCCGGTCACGATCATGAGCTCGTTGATGGTGACCATGCGGCCACGCAGGTGGGCCGGCGCCATTTCCGCGAGGTACAGCGGACAGGTGACGGCCGCAGCTCCCACACCAAGGCCCAGCAGGATGCGGGCCGCGATCATGAACGGAACGTTCGGGGCGATGGCGCAGCCGATGGCCCCGAAAAGGAACAGCAGCGCGCAGACCAGCAGGGATCCGCGGCGGCCCAGCTTGTCCGCCATGCGGCCGCCGGTCAGGGCGCCCACTGCCGCGCCGGGAAAGAGCAGCGCGCTGACGACGGTGGCTTCCTCGACGGCGGTCATGTTCAGGGAGTCGTTCATGTACAGCAGGGCACCGGAGATGACGCCGGTGTCGTAGCCAAAGAGCAGGCCGCCGAGTGTGGAGATCACGGTCAAACGGGCCAGGTACCCGCGGCGTTGGCTGCCGGGGGCGTTCAGGGCTTGTTTCTGCAACTGCATTGTTGCCTCTCAGATTCTCTTGGGGACCGGGACGAACCGGCCTGAGATGTGATGCGTGACACTGACTTTAGAGCGCTCTAATCATTCGCGTCAAGGAAAAGTCCTAATGTCAGCACAAATAGATTTCCGGCCGATTCATGGCTTAGTGAAAGCATCAGCCTTGACCCGGCAGCACTGCCTGCTACGATCGAAGGCGCAAGTATGTCCTATCAAGAGAACATATAGTGGCAAAGCGGCCGCTTACGCCTCATCCGGCGGGCTGGAGCCGCAACCAAGAACAGGAACGAAAACGTGGCGAACAACCTGGGTCTCAGCATCGACCGTTCATCCCCCGTGCCCCTTTACCACCAGGTGGTGCAGGGCATCGAAGCCGCGATCTACAGCGGGGTCCTGGAGCCGGGCAGCCGTCTGGACAACGAGATCGACCTCGCGGCCCAGCTGAACCTGTCCCGTCCCACCATGCGCAAGGCTATGGACGAACTGGTCCGGTCCGGCCTGCTGGTGCGCAAACGCGGGGTGGGCACCCAGGTGGTCTCCAGCCAGGTGCGCCGTCCGCTGGAGCTGTCCAGCCTGTATGACGACCTCACCAACAACGGCAAGAAGCCCACCACTGACGTCCTGAGCTTCGCCCACTTGGAGGCGGACGAGGCCACCCTCGCCACACTCCAGCTCCCGGCGGGATCGAAGGTCTACCACTTCACCCGGCTGCGGAAGGTGGGCGGCAAGCCGCTGGCACTGATGGAGAACTGGGTGCGTGACGACATCGCGGACATGGACGAAGCCATGCTCGCCGCCGAAGGCCTCTACTCCATCCTCCGCCGCGGCGGCGTCAACTTCCGGCTGGCCACCCAGCGCATCGGCGCCATGACCGCCAACGAATATCAGGCGTCCATGCTGGAAGCCGCCGAGGGCTCAGCCCTGGTCACCATGGAGCGCACCGCCGTCGATGACACCGGCCGGCGCGTGGAGACGGGCCACCACGTCTACCGCGCCGATTCCTACAGCTTTGAAATGACACTCGTACAGCGCTAACCGCAAGGAGCACACTCCATGACCAACTGGGTCTACCCGCTGGGCACCGCCAGTGACGGCAAATGGGACGTCTCGATCGGAACCTCCGACTCCTCCCTCATCGTGGAGGGGTGGGCACACACGGGACTGAAGGTGGCCACCCTGGCCGCAGGGGCCGACGTCGTACTTCCCGCTGCCGCTGAGGAACGCATCGTGGTGCCGCTCAACGGATCCTTCACCGTAACGGTGGACGGGGACCCCTATGAGCTGCACGGCCGCGCCACCGTTTTCTCCGGTCCCAGCGACGTCCTGTACTCGGGCACCGGACGGACGGTCACCATCAGCTCGTCCGACGGCGGCCGGGTTGCCGTCGCCACGGCGCCAGCCAACGCGTCCTATCCCACCCGCCTCATCACCGCAGCGGAGACGCCGGTGGAGCTGCGCGGGGCCGGCAACTGCTCCCGCCAGGTCCACAACTTCGGCACTCCCGCCGCCCTGGAAGCCGACCGGTTCATCGTCTGCGAGGTCCTCACCCCCGCCGGGAACTGGTCCTCGTACCCCCCGCACAAGCACGACGAGGAGAAGGACGGCGAGACGCATCTCGAGGAGATCTACTACTTCGAGACCCAGGTGGCAGCCGGTTCCCTGGCGCCCGCCGACGCTGACGCCATCGGCTACCAGCGCGTCTACGCCTCCGACGAACGCCCCATCGACGTTTCAGCCGAAGTCCGCACCGGCGACGTGGTCCTGGTCCCCTACGGCTGGCACGGCCCCGCGATGGCAGCCCCCGGTTACGACCTGTACTACCTCAACGTCATGGCCGGCCCCGGCCCGGTCCGCGAGTGGCTGATCAGCGACGACCCGCACCACGGCTGGGTACGCCAGGGCTGGGACGGCCAGGACATCGACCCGAGGCTGCCCTTCGGCGCGTAGCCGCCCTTTCCGCAAATGGCATAGTGGAGTCTTGTGAAGCAGACTTCCCCCGCCCAGCGGTCAGTGACCATGGAGGACGTGGCCCGCGAGGCCGGGGTAAGCCGTGCGCTGGTGTCACTGGTGATGCGCAATTCCCCCAAGGTGTCGCCTGCCAGGCGCACGGCGGTGCTCGAGAGCGCCGCCGCTCTGGGCTACTCCCCCAACAGGCTGGCCAGCCGCCTTGCCAGCCACCGCACCAGGACGCTGGGCGTCCTGTTCCTGGACCTGCACAACTCCGTCTTCGCGGACATCTATGACGGCATCACCGAAGGGACCGCCGGCAGCGGCAACCAGGTGATGGTCGCCGTCGGCTCCGCCGACCCGGGGACGGAGCTGGAGGCGGTCCGCTCGTTTGTGGACCTGCGGGTGGACGGCGTCATCCTGGCCGGCTACACCGGTTCAGCCGAGGAGCTGGCCGCCGCACTGCGCGGGACGCCGGCGGTGGTGATCACCCGGGAGTTGGAGATCGACGGCGTGGATTCCGTCCTGTGCGACGACTTCCGGTCCGGAGCGCTTGCGGTGGAGCACCTCCACGGACTGGGGCACCGGCGGATTGCGCACGTGGACATCTCGGACTGGCTTCCGTACACGGCCCGCAGGGAAGGTTACCTGCATGCCATGGAGAAGCTTGGCCTGGAGCCGATGCTGGTGCACAGCGACATGACCGAGCGCGGCGGCCGGGCCGTGATGGAAAAGTTCCTGGCCTCGGGCGCCGAGGTGCCCACGGCCATCTTTGCACACAACGACCTGACGGCCATCGGCATCATGGAAGCCCTGGCCTCCCACGGTCTCTCGGTCCCCCATGACGTTGCCGTGGTGGGCTGCGACAACATCGAAGTGGCGGCCTCACCACTGATCGGGCTGACGTCCATCGACCAGCATGCCCGCGAGCTGGGACAGCTGGCCGCGCAGGTCATGCTGGAGCGGATCGCGGGTACGGCCGGCCCGGCGATGACCCGCAAGCTGGACCCCGTCCTCCTGGTCCGGCGTTCCTCGGACCCGGCCACCGGGTAGCACCCACTCCCCCGGTTCCTACTTCTGGCCGGTCAGCAGGGTGCCGCGGACCGCGGACAAAGGCACGGCGCCGAAGTCCCTGGAATCGATCGATACTCCCCGGTTGTCCCCCAGCACAAAAACGCTTCCTGCCGGGACTGTCTCGGGGCCGAAGTAGGTGGCGTCGATGCGGCTGTGGTCGATGAAGGGCTCCGGGACGGCGACGTCGTCCACATACAGTTCCGAGTCGCGGATAGCCACAGTCTGCCCTTCAAGGCCAATGACCCGCTTGATGGCCGTGCGCCCGTCGACGGGACTGGTGAAAGCCACCACCACCCCGCTACGGATCAGACCCGCACCCGGCTTATACAGGAGCACCACCGACCCCATGGGGATGGTCGGCTCCATGCTGTCCGACGAG
The DNA here is from genome assembly GCF_029222765.1 of Arthrobacter sp. Cr_A7. Lineage (NCBI taxonomy): Bacteria > Bacillati > Actinomycetota > Actinomycetes > Micrococcales > Micrococcaceae > Arthrobacter > Arthrobacter sp. Cr_A7. Next base: position 8,716 of record NZ_JARHXQ010000281.1, read on the forward strand.
ACAGTGAACGGTTCCAGGAGCCACGCCCTGACGGCGAGGATCACCAGGGCCGGAATCACAACCAACGCGATGAGGCGGGGCCAATGTCTCCCTGCTGGCCCCGGCGTCGTGCCCGTCAGCCGGTGCCGGGGGGCGCGCCGCCGGCCGCTGTCGTCCATAAGCGCGGTTTTCAATCCTCTTCGCCGTCCAGTCGCATCTGGCAGCTACCTCAGGGCGCCGCGTTCGGGCAGGGACCTCAGCGGCACATGCTGTGGCAAGGAGTCCTCGCTTGGGGACGCAGCGGGATGCCGGCTGGCCCAGCGGACGGACGGCGCGGCAACCCCGAACGTTGCGGTGACAGAGGTTCCTGCGCCCGGTGTCGAGAGGACTTCAAGGGTTCCGCCCGCCTGCCGGATCGTGTCCCCCAGGATCCTCAGGCCAAAGTGGCCTTCCGGGCGGGGCTGGCTTGTATCGAAGCCGCGGCCATCATCTGAAACCGTGATCTGGGTGCGCTGGCCGGCATGGCGGATCCGGAGTGCCACCGATTGGGCCGCGGAATGCTTCGTGGCGTTCACCAGGGCTTCCCGCGCCACACGATAGACCAGGACGGCCCGGTCCCGGTCCAGCACAAGCTTGTCCGGGATCTCCATGGTCAAGGCAATGCCGCGCTCCACCAGGGGTGTCTCCAGCCGCAGGAGGGAAGCCTTCAGCCCAAGCTCTTCGAGGTCTGGAGGATAGAGCTCACTGGTCATGGCGCGCAGGCTGCGGATGTTGTTCTGCAGCATCGTCCTGGCTTTGGAGAAAACCGTTTGAAGTTCGGGCGGACCGTAGCGCTCCTCCGATTCCAAAGCGTACGCCAGCCCCGACAAGTCCTGGATCACTTCATCATGGAGTTCACTGGCGATCTGCCGGCGCTCCTGGTCAGACGCTTCAATCGCGCAGCGCAGCAGCGCATTGCGCGTCACCTGATCGAGCTGGATCCGCCGGGCCAGGCGGATGGCGGGAATCAGTTGCGTCAGCTGCAGGACGGCCAGGGACAGCAGCATCGGTGGAATCATGCCCATCAGCACTGCCCGCTGTTCGCCGCGCACCGCCACACCTGACGAGTATGTTTCAAAGATCATCGGGGCGCCGCTCGCGGAAGAAGAGCGGGCGTAGACCTCCACGAGTTCGCCGGAATCAGCCTCGTACTCGTTCTCTTCCCCGGTCTGGGATTCCAAGGTAGCGGTCGCCGGCCCGCCCTCAAGGAGGAGGCGCGCCCATTCCTCCTGTTCAAAATCCTGCCCGATGAGCGACTTCACGTCCGAATAGACCACCCGGCCGTGCTCGTCCCACACTTTGATCCTGGTTACGCCGCCGTTGGCCAGCCATGGCGCCAACCGCTCGTCGAGTAATTCCAGCGCGGCGGGATCGCGGGCCAGGAGTTGGTCGGTTAGCAGCGGCCCCACCACGTTATCGGCCAGGCGCTGCGTGAAGTCCCTTGCGTTGGCAAGGGCGTGCCGTTCCGCTTCAGCCCAGATCCAGAACGCGACGGGGGTGGCAACCAGGACGAGGGCCACGAACCCCGCGGTGAGGAACCGTGTAACAGCTGACCGGACCTCACGACGCTCGTCTACTCCAGGGGCCTTGTTCATGCTGTGGGAGGCCGCTTCCACGTGGTGTACGCGCACTGTAGGTGGCCTAACTACATGCCCGCAGGTTCCGGAAGGGATCCGGCAGCGCCGCCCAGTCCCGCCACCAGGGCCGGGTGGACGATCATGTTGCCGGGGTGGGCGTGCCGCAGGGTGTCCAGCATGACTCCCAGGGCTCCGTCTTTGGGGAGGAACCCGCAAATACCCATCGAGGCAGCCTCACGCAGCGCGTCCTGCGAGGGGTTGCCGGTGAGCATCACGATCCGGGCTTCCGAGGCTTCCGACAGGATGTGTTCGGCGGCCTTGAGGCCGGAGCCGTCCGTCAGGTAAAGGTCCATAATGACGACGTCGGGCTGCAGCTCGCGGAACATGGTCACCGCGGATTCCACCGACTTCGCCGCCCCCACACTTTTCAGGTCCGGTTCCCGGTCCAGTGCCCCGGCCAGCAGGTCCGAAAAGGTGGTGTGGTCATCAACGATCAGGATCCGCAGCCGTTCGGTTTCCTGCTTGGTCAGCTGCGGTGCAGCGTCGCGGCTTTCGGCCACCACGCGGATGGAGGGACGGGCTTCTGCTGGCCCCTGGGCGGCTGCGGTGCTGGTCAGGAGCCTGGCGTGTGCCTCCTTCAGCACCGGACTGGGCGCGCAGCCCAGTTCTTCGTCCATTACCCGGCGGCAGCGGTCGTATGCCCGCAGCGCCTCGGTTTTTTCGCCGTTGCGCTCCAGCCCCAGAATCAGGGCGGTCCAGGCCCGTTCGTTCAGGGGGTCTTCCTTGGCCGCCGCGCCGCCCCACGTTATCGCTTTGGCCACGTCCCCCACGGCCAGGGCGGTCTCGGCAGCCTGGACCCGGGCCAGGCTGACCCGGGCTGCGTGCAGGGCCCGTTCCTCCTCGGCCCAGGCCGGCAGCAGCTCATCCCCCAGCAGCGGGGCCGAAGCGATCTCGAGTGCTTCGGTGAGCAGTGCCAGCGCTGCCGGCGCATCGGCCTGGCTGGCCTGCTTGGTCAGTGTGTCGAACCGGTTCAGGTCCAGGTCCACCAGCGACCTGTCGATCGCGTAGCCGCCGGTGACCGTCCGCAGCGGACCGCTCCTGCCGGTACCCGGCTGCAAATGCCGCCGCAGGACACTGACATAGCTTTCCAGGGTGGGCAACGCCACCGACGGATGATTGTCACCCCACAGCAGGTCCATGATGCGGGTCTTGGACACCGCCGAGCCGAAGTTCAACAACAGGATCTCCAGCACCTGCCGGGGCTTGGGCCCGCCAAGGTCGTTCGAGCCCAGCTCCGTATTCCCGCGGCGGATCGTCAACGGGCCAAAAACCGAAATCGTCAGCACCGGTGCCTGCGGCAACACTTCGGCAATCAGCCCCGGACCGCCGTTCTTCTTCGCCATCTCCAATGTAGCCACGATGGTGCCCCCCAAGTAGTTGAGTACTGCCTGCGTCCCATTGAACTGACGGGTCAGCAGGCGAACAACAGTGCTCATTACTCGCTTCTTCACGTGTGCTTTCCTTCCAGGTACTTAGTACCTGGGGGCAGGTACTCGGAATCCATCCGGCGGAAGCCCGGCAGATGTGCGGGGATAAAAGCCGCCTCTTGACGCGTTTGTGCTGGTCAACACGCTGATTCATTTTCGGGTTCAAATGTTGGGAAAAACCTAGGTAGTCCTGGGCGGAGCCAGCCCGCCGCCGCCAAAGAATTCCCCAAGCCGGCCAGCCTACGGTGGCAGAAAACCGCTGCTGGGCGGTTTGCAACGGGCAGCTGCCGTGGTGCAGCCGTCCGGCAAAGGATGGGGAACACGATGAAACTGCGTACCGGAACCGCGAAGGTGGCCACCATCCGGGTGGGCCGGGGTTGGCACGTGGTACGGGCGGGACTGCGAACAGTCCGGTTCCGTGTCCTGGCCACGGTCCTTGGGTTCCTGGCGGCGGGGCTGCTGGCCGCCGGCATCACCACCCTCACCCTTGACCTGGGCAACCTTAACAACCGGGTCAATGAGGACCTCCTCCTGCAATCCGGGCGGCTGCACGACATCGTGGAGCAGGGCGTTCCGGGTGGAGGGCCGTATACCTCCCTGGATGAGCTGTTCACGGTGTTCCTCCAGGGTGACGCTCCCGGCAGGTACGAATCGGTGATGGCCACCGTGATCGGCGGCAACACTTTCCTGCCAGCCGCCGGGCAACCCGGCACCCTGAATGCTTCCCAAGTGCTGGATGCAGCACGCGCCGCGCACGTTGGAGGCCGCACCGTCTTCCATGATGTGACTCTGGACGGCCGGACGGTGCGCCTGGCCATCACGTCCGTATCCCTGGAACGCGGAGCCCCCGGCGGGCTCCTGGTGGCAGCGAACGAAATTGGCCGCCAGCGCGAGCAGATGATGGCGTCGTTTGGCACCTTCGGCGTGGCTTCGCTGGGTACGCTGCTGCTGGCGGGAGCGGTAGGTTTCACCGTCACGGGCCGGCTGTTTGTTCCGGTCCGCCGCCTGCGCCAGGCCACGGAATCCATTACGTTCGAGGACCTGAGCAGCCGCGTCCTTGTGCCGCCCGGTGACGACGACGTCTCACAGCTGGCAACGGACTTCAACCGCATGCTGGACAGGCTGGAGGCGGGCATCGCGGACCAGCGCCAATTTGTGGATGACGCCAGCCATGAGCTCCGGACTCCCCTGACCATCATCGGCGGCCATCTTCAACTGCTGCAGGCGGAAGACCCCCGGGACGTCCGTGAGACCCAGGCGTTGCTCCTGGAGGAACTGGACCGGATGCAGTCCCTGGTGGACGAGCTCCTGCTGCTGGCCAGGAGCGGCCGGCCCGACTTTGTCCGGCTGGAGTGGGTCGACGCCGATTCCTTCCTTGTGGCGGCCATGGACAGGATCAAGGTCCTGGCGGACCGGCGGTGGCAGATCGACACCATGCCGGGCGGACGGTTCCGCGCGGACCGCAACCGCCTCACCCAGGCGGTGGAGCAGCTGGCGGCTAATGCAGTGCAGTCCACCCGGTGGCATGACGTGATATCCCTCGGCGCCGCCTGGGTTGCGGCGCCGGACGGCACTGTGCCGCCTGCACCTTCCGCACTTTCCGGGGCCGGCTTCGAAATCTGGGTGGCGGACTCGGGATGCGGCATCAGCGCTGCCGACCAGGAACGGATCTTTGACCGTTTCGCCCGGGCCGGGGTATCGCGTGGCACGGAAGGATCCGGCCTGGGGCTGCCGATCGTCAAGGCCATCGCCGAAGCCCACAGCGGGTCACTGCGGGTGATCTCGCAGGTCAATGAAGGCAGCACATTCGTACTCTCCCTGCCCGGAGGAACCCCATGACCCGAATACTGATCGCCGACGACGAACCACGGATCGTGAGCTTCATCGCCAAGGGCCTCACGGCTGCCGGGTACATCACCTCCTCGGCGGAGGACGGCATCCGGGCGCTGGACTACGCCAGTTCCGGCGAGTTCGACCTGCTCATCCTGGATATCGCTATGCCGCGGATGGACGGCTTTGCGGTGCTTACCGCGCTGCGCGCTATGCGCTGCACGGTTCCGGTGATCGTCCTGACCGCCAAGGATTCCGTCCAGGACACCGTGGCAGCGCTCGACGGCGGCGCGGACGACTACATGAGCAAACCGTTCCGCTTCGAGGAGCTGCTCTCGAGGATCCGCCTGCGGCTGCGCCACACGGCGGGCTTTCCGGCCCCACCGGCCCCCACAAGCGGGGACCTCAGCCTGGACGTCGACCTTCGCAGCGCAACTGTCCGTGGCAGGACGGTGCCGTTGTCCGCCCGGGAGTTCGCGATGGCCCGGGTGTTCGTGGAAAACGAAGGCAAGGTGCTGACCAGGGAACAGCTGCTGAGCCGGGTGTGGGGCTACGACTTTGACGGGTCCTCCAACGTGGTGGATGTCTACGTGGGGTACCTGCGCAACAAGCTCGGCCCCCAAAGAATTTTGGCAGTCCGCGGCGCCGGGTACCGGTTCGTGGCCGTCCAGAATGCCCCATCCCCTGCCCGTTCCGGCGGATGAGAGGTCTCTCATAAAAGTCTCATCCCCCTCTCACCGTGGGCCGGCAGGGTGGGAACACAACAAGGAAAGGCGAACCGATGAAAAAGTTTTGGTACCTCCCCATCGCAGCAGTGGCAGGTGCGGCGAGTCTTACGGTGTGGGCACAGGCCAATGCGGGCCCGCCACCTGCAGTCTCTCCCGGAGTGGTGGTGGCCGACGTGCAGTCCGGCAGCGGCACCGCCAAACCTGGGGAACAGCCGGCCCTGCTTGCCACTCCGACGCCCACGCCCACTTCCACGCCCAGCATCACCGCGATACCTGACCATACGGCCCCGGAGACACAACGCATCCAGGTTGAACTGCAGACGTATCCCCCGCTGCAACCGACCCACAGCCCCACCCACAGCGTGGGCGATGACAAGGGCGGACTGAGGCCGGACGGGGTTTCCGACGATGGCCCCCTGCACGATGTGGGTGACGACAAGGGCGGGCTCAGGCCGGACGGGGTTTCCGACGACGGCCCCCTGCACGACCTGGGCGACGACAAAGGCGGGCTCAGGGACGACAGCGAGTCAGACGACGGCCCGGGCGACGACAAAGGCGGTGACCGGTAGACCTTGGGATGGCACCAAGCTTTTCCCTAGAACATCCCTGCACCATGACCTTGTTCAGCCGACTCGACTGGGAAGTCGGCGCTACTGGGGAGCATGTGCAGGATGAAAGCGATACGACGCGGGTCAGCGCACTCAGGACAGCAGAAAACCGGCGGAAGGGGCCTTAAGGCGCTGGCAGCATCAGGAGCAGTCGCTTTGGCTGCCTCCATGGGCCTGCCGCCGCTCGCGGCCCATGCCGTGCAGGCCCCCGTGGGCGCAGGGTTCACGGTGACACCTTCGGACTTGTCCTTCATCCTGAAGCAGATCAAGATCGCCGAAGCGCACGTGGCCAACACCACGTCCGAGACCGGGCCCTGCGGCGCCCTGGTGGGACCCGGCCCCAACCAGCTTGCCAGCCCGCTGCTGTCCCACGGGCTGCGCACAGTTGACGGAAGCTGCAACAACCTCCAGCAGGGCCAGGAGACCTTCGGCGCGGCAGACCAAGTGTTCCCGCGGCTGGGATCCAAGTCGTTCGGCGACGCCGAAAGGGGCTCCTTTGGCGGTCCCCCCGTCGCCACGAGCTACACGCAGAAGTCCGGCAGCGTTTTCGACTCGCGGCCGCGAACCATCAGCAACCTGATCGCCGACCAAACGTCAACCAACCCCGCCGCTGTGGCCGCCGCCGGGTTCCCGGCGCGGACCCAGGGCAACGAGGGCGTGGTGCCCTGCGTCGTCGACCCGGACCCGGAGGCGGTTCCTCCCGTTGCTGCCGAGCCGGACGGCTGCGTCCCCTCGCACAACACCCTGTTCATTCCCAACGTAACTACCGACGTCGGACTCTCACCGCCCTACAACTCCCTTTTCACCCTCTTCGGCCAGTTCTTTGACCATGGCATCGACCAGACGGTCAAGGGCGGCGGCACTGTCTATGTTCCGCTCAAGGCCGATGACCCGCTGATCGCGGGGCCGGACCACGTGTTCGGCAACGCGGATGACCTCAATCCGCACATGCGCTTTATGGTCCTGACGCGCGGCATGAACCAGCCGGGCGCGGACGGTGTCCTGGGGACGCAGGACGATGTCCAGGATGCCCTGAACACCAACTCGCCGTGGGTAGACCAGAGCCAGACGTACACGTCCCATTCCTCCCACCAGGTGTTCCTGCGCGAGTACGTCAATAACGCAGCCGGGCAGCCGGTATCGACGGGTGCCTTGCTGGGCGGCCCGGCCGGCACGCCCGAGGCCGGCGGCATGGCCACCTGGGCCACCACCAAGAAGCAGGCCCGGGAACTGCTCGGCGTCCAGTTGCTGGACAAGGACGTCCTCAACGTCCCCATGCTCGCCGCCGATGCCTATGGGAAGTTCATCCCGGGCCCGAAGAACGGGCTCCCGCAGTTTGTCACGAGGTCCGGACTGGTCGAGGCAGACCGCACCGCGAACGGTGGCCTGGGAACTCTTGTGCCGCAGGACGTGCTGTACTTCCACACACCGTTCCTGACGGACATCGCGCACAACGCCGATCCGTCGCCGCAGGACACCGACCACAATCCGGCAACACCGCGTGTCGCGCCGGTGCCGGATGCAGACACCTCCGCGTCTGCAGATTTCATGAGCCAGGCTCCCGGCACGTACGACGACGAAATGCTGAACGCACACTTCATCGCCGGCGACGGCAGGGTCAACGAGAACATCGGGTTGAGCGCCATCCACCAGGTTTTCCACTCCGAGCATGATCGCCTGGTGGAAGATATCAAGAGAGTCCTCAGCACCGACACGTCCACCCGGGGCGCTGCCGCCCTGCCCGAGTGGAAGCTTGCCACCGGCGCGGACGGCTGGAACGGCGAACGGCTTTTCCAGGCCGCGCGGTTCATCGCGGAAATGGAGTACCAGCACCTGGTCTTCGAGGAGTTCGCCCGGAAAATCCAGCCCGCCATCAACCTCTTCGAACCCTTCGCCTTCTCGCAGACGGACATCAATCCCGCGGTCAGCGCCGAGTTCGCCCACGCCGTGTACCGGTTCGGCCACTCGATGCTGACGGAGACCATTTCCCGCCGGAACGAGGACGGCCCGGGTGCCGACGGCGTGTGGGGGAATTCCGACGACGTCCGCGGGTCCCAGAACGATATCTCCCTCCTGGAGGGCTTCCTGAATCCGCCCGAATACACCGACGGCGGCCCCGCCGGACCGCTGACCTCCGAGGAGGCCGCGGGCAGCATCATCATGGGAATGTCGGACCAGGTCGGGAGCGAACTGGACGAGTTCGTCACGGATACGCTGCGGAACAAGCTGCTGGGACTGCCCATGGACCTGGCCGCGATCAACCTGACCCGTGCCCGGTCCGAAGGTTTGCCCACGCTGAATGCGCTGCGCCGGGAACTGCATGGCGCCACGAACGACAGCCAGCTCAAGCCGTACACCAACTGGATCGACTTCGGCGAAAACATCAAGCACCCGGAGTCGCTGGTCAACTTCGTGGCCGCCTACGGCAAGCACCCCTCGATCGTGCAGGCCACCACCCTGGAGGCCAAGCGCACGGCGGCCCGGCTGATCGTCAGCCCGGACACCCTGGCCGGTGAGGTTGCGCCGGAGGACGCCGTGGCGTTCATGAACAGCATCGACGGCTGGGCCAACAACGGAACGGCCTCAACCACCGGACTCGATGACATCGACTTGTGGATGGGCGGCCTGGCCGAGCGGACCAACCTGTTCGGCGGCCTGCTCGGCAGCACGTTCAACTACGTCTTCGAGAGCCAGATGACCGATCTGCAGAACGGGGACCGGCTCTACTACCTGGCCCGCACCCCCGGGATGAACCTGATGGCGCAGCTCGAAGGAAACTCCTTTGCGGAGATCATCATGCGCAACACCAATGCCCAGGCGCTGAAAGCCGACGCATTTGCCACTGCCGACTGCAAGTTCGAGCTGAAGAACCTGGCCGGAACTCCGGAAGGTTTCGCGGCTTCCGGCAACACCGTGGCGGACGATCCGGCGTCGGAATGCAACGAGGCAGCACTGCTGATCCGCATGCCCGACGGCACCATCAAGTACCGTGCTTCGAACTCGGTGGACCCGGCCGGCATCAACGGCCAGGCCGTGTACAACGGATCCAGCAATGCCGACCGCATCTACGGCGGTGTGGACAACGACACCATGTGGGGCGGCCTCGGCAACGACGTCATCGAGGGAGGTGACGGCGCCGATACCGTCCTGGGCGGCGACGGAAACGACATCATCACCGACCTCGCCGGGGACGACATCCTGAAGGGCGGGCCGGACAATGACGCGATCGACGGCGGCCCCGGTCTGGACATCCTCATCGGCGGCGACGGCAGGGACTTCATCAACGGCGGTGCGAACTCGAACGAGACGTTCGCCGGTGAAGATGACGACTTCGTAATTGCCGGTGAAGGCCTGGACGCCGTCTTCGGCGGCGGCGGGAATGACTGGGTGGAAGGCGGCGACAGCCCCGACCTCCTGATCGGCGACTCCAGCAACCTGTTCTTCCTGGACGACTCGCAGAAGCCCGGCAATGACATCCTCATCGGGCAGGGCGGCGACGACGACTATGACATGGAGGGCGGCGACGACATCGGCATTGCCGGCCCCGGCGTCGAAAAAGTGGCGGGCGCGTCCGGCTACGACTGGGAAATCGGGCTCTTCGATCCCCAGCCCCAGGACGCCGACCTCGAGCTTCCGATCGAGCCGCTGGACATCCTCCAGGTTGGCGTCCGGGACAGGTACAACGAGGTGGAAGCCCTCTCCGGCGGCCCGCTCAATGACGTGCTCCGGGGGGATGACATCATCCCGAGCACAAGGGGCGGTGGCGGCTTCATCGGCTGCGACGTCCTGGACCAGGCGGGCGTGGACCGCATCGCCGGGCTCAACCAGCTCATCCCGTCCCTTCCGACGCCCCTCGCCGACGTCGTCAACGCATCCGCATCCCAGGAATGCCCCGTGCTGAACGGGCCCCAGGTCTGGGGCGAAGGCAACATCCTTCTCGGCGGCGGCGGCGACGACGTCCTCGAAGGCCGCGGCGGCAACGACATCATCGACGGCGACCGCTACCTGAGCATCCGGCTCAGCATCCGCACCAACGCTGCAGATGCGTCCACGGAGATCGGCAGCGCCACCTCGATGGCCGCCCAGTACCAGCGCACCGCCGACGGCGCCCTCACCGGACCCACGCTGCAGCAGGCGGTGTTCGCAGGGACCGTGGATCCAGCCAACATCATCGTGGTGCGGGAAATTCTGAGCTCCGCCGAAGGGACGGACAGCGCGGTCTTCTCGGACCTCGAAGCCAACTACACCATCACCACCACTGGCGGCGACGGCACCATGGGCTCCCCTGGCTCTGTCACCACAGTCACCCACAACGGCGGTGAGGACGGCACGGACACCCTTCACAACATCGAAACCCTGGTCTTCGGCGACGGGCTCGACGACGGTGAAGGGGACGGGGTGGAGGATGAGGATCCCGTAGACGTGGACGAGGTCGAAGACGGCGTCGACGGCGGAACCGACGACGGGACTGAGGACGAGGTCGACGAAGGGACCGACGGCGGAACCGACGACGGTGCCAACGACGGCGTGGACGTCATTCCGGGCGATGGCGAGGTTGTGGTGATCGTTGACCCGACGCCGGGTACGGATCCAGCTCCCAACCCCGCGCCCGTGGATCCCGCTCCCGCCAACCCGAACCCCGCACCCGTGGATTCGGGACCGGTGGACCAGGCACCCGTCGATCCCGCACCCGTCGATCCCGCACCCGTGGATTCGGGACCAGTGGACCCGGCACCCGTGGATCCCGCGCCGGTCGACCCCGCACCCGCGGACCCGGCACCCGTCGATCCCGCACCGGTCAACCCGGCACCTGCGAATCCCGCACCCGCAGGCTTCCTCGTCCGGACCGTAGATTCCAACGGTAACCAGGTGGGTGCCATCCAGGCTGCTGAGAACGGCGCCTCGAGGATGGTGGTCCGTGGCCTGGAGAACGGTGCAGCATACCGGTTCCAGGTTGCCCCCGCCGGGGAAGGCGAACCCGTCTTTTCCGAGCTGAGTAAGCCCGTCACCCCCGGCGCCACAGCCGAGGAACGCACCAGGGCTAACCAGCGCGGCACCGTGGAGCGGGATGCGGAAGCACCCCTGGCAGCCGCCGGACAGGACCAGCCGCCGGCTACGGGCAGTGCACCTTTCGGGGGCACGTTCGGCACGGTGGCACCGATTGCCCTCGCGGCCCTGGCCGGGTACGTTTCCACCGGTCCCGGTGCCGTGGTCGCGGCCATCACCACCGGCGGCCTCCTGGCTGCTGCCGCCTTGTTGGCGTACAAGGTGCTCCGGTATCGGGCCTACGCCAGGAAAGCACTTGCCAACTCGGATGCAGGTCCAAAACCTGAGTAAGTCCGCATAGTCCACGGCATCTTCGCCAATGCCAGGTGTGACCTGCCAGCCAACAGGCTGTGCAGGTCACATCTGGTTAACCCCGCTGCGCAACAGTCCCTGCACTCGGGCCCCGCCGGTGTCAGCGGGCGGGAAGTGGGTCACCGGCCCGCTCCGGCACTTCCACCGGACGGGGTGCGTCACTCCGCCTGGCGGCTGCCGCGGCGAAGGCCATCACTGCCAGGCCCAGGAGCGTGATGCCCGCGCCGGCCCAGATCGGCGAAGTGTAGCCGAGCCCCGCGGTGATGGTCACCCCGCCCAGCCACGCGCCCAACGCGTTGCCCACGTTGAATGCACCGATATTGGCGCCGGACGCCAGCGTGGGCGCAGTGCTGGCATACTTCATCACCCGCATCTGCAGTCCGGGAACAGTGGCGAAACCGAAGCCGCCCATCAGGACCAGGGAGGCAACCGTCAGCACCTGGTTACCGGCCGTGAGCGCGAAGGCCACCAGAACTGCGCCCAGGACGGCGAGCACCACCAGCAGGGTCCGGTCCACATTCCGGTCGGCGGCCTTGCCGCCCAGGGTGTTGCCGGCAAAGAGGCCAACGCCAAACACAATGAGCAGCCACGGCACTGTGGTGGCGGCAAAACCGGACACTTCGGTCAGTGTGTAGGCAATGTAGGTGAAGGCCCCGAACATGCCGCCGAATCCCAGGATGGTCACTGCGATGGATAGCCAGACCTGCCCCGACCGGAAGGCCTGCAGCTCCCGCCGCAGCCCGCCGGCCTGCCCCCTGGTGCCGGCGGTGGCAGGAACAAGTGCCAGGATCCCGGCGAGCGCCACCACGCCAATCACGGTAATGGCCCAGAAGGTGGCACGCCATCCGGCAGCCTGGCCCAGCAGGGTCCCGAACGGAACGCCCAGGACATTGGCTGCGGTCAGGCCGGTGAACATCAGGGCAATGGCGCCTGCCTTCTTCGCCGGCGCCACCATGTCCGCCGCCACAACGGCACCAATGCCGAAGAAGGCGCCGTGGGCGAGGGCTGCGATAACCCTGCCAAGCATCATGGGCCAATAGTCTGACGCCGTTGCGGACAGCAGGTTCCCCACGATGAACAGGAGCAACAGGGTGGCCAGCACGGGTTTCCGGTCGAAACGGGTCACCGCTGCCGTCAGCCCCAGGGCGCCCACCACCACAGCCAGTGCGTAGCCCGAGATGAACCACCCCGCCGATGCCTCGCTGACAAAGAAGTCGGCGGCCACCTCGGGCAGCAGCCCCATGATGACGAATTCCGTGAGTCCTATTCCGAACCCGCCGAGGGCAAGGGCCAGTAAACCAGTAGGCATGCGAAATGCTCCTTTGAGCTGTACTCGGTACGGGAACGCGCCTAAGATAGTTGCAGACGCGGTATTTATTGTTGCACGAGCAAATACCCCGCGCAAGCAACTATCTAGGCGTACCGCTGCGCGGCCTTCCGTGGCCGCCCGTTCAAGGAGCATTGTCATGGGCATCAAGGACGACGCCGTAGAGGTCCGTGCGCAGGGATGGCGGACCCTGGCGGCCCTCCACGGACTGATAGAGAACGAACTGGAGCGGTCACTCCAGGCGCACTCGAAGCTGTCCGTTGTGGAGTACACGGTCCTGGACGCACTCAGCCGCCAGGATGGCTGGCACATGCGCATGCAGCAGCTCGCCCGCGCTACCGCCTTGAGCCCCAGCGCCACAACCCGGCTGGTCAACAGGTTGGAGGACAGGGGACTCCTGAGGCGGATTCTTTGCGACGACGACCGGCGCGGAATCTACACCGAACTCACCTCGAGCGGCATCAGCCTTCTCGAAAAAGCCCGGCCGGTTCATGACGAAACCCTGGAACGCGCGTTGGCCGGGGCGCTGGACATCCCCGAACTGGCACCCCTCGTGGACGCCCTGCCAAAGCTGCACGTCCGGGCCTGACACACAAACACGAGTGCCCCTTTGAGACTGGCTCAAAGGGGCACTCGTCCGTCCCGTGCTGTACGGCGGCTGCTGTTAGATGCTGTGGCCCACTGCGGCTTCGGGCTTCTTTCCCGCCACGTTTTTGAAGTAGTGCTCCAGGTCTTCCAGGCTCTTGTCCTTGGTCTCCGGGACGTACTTCGCGGCGAAGGCGATGGCGCCGACGCCCAGGACGGCAAATACGAAGAACGTGCTGGAGAGTCCGATGGCGGCCAGGAGCTGCGGGAAACCGAAGCCCACCAGGAAGTTCACGATCCACAGCACAAACGCGGAAGCACCCATGCCCAGGCCGCGCATCTTGAGCGGAAAAATCTCGGAGAGCATCAGCCAGGTAACCGGCGAGATGGCCCCCTGCTGGAACGCGAGGAAGGTAACCGTCAGCGACAGGATGACGAAGCCGCGGGCGGCGCCCTCGGGCAGGATCAACGAGAACAGGCCGATCAGCAGCAGGGCCGACGTCGTTCCCACCTGGCCGGTGATCAGCATGCGGCGGCGGCCCACCTTGCCCAGCAGCCAGATGCCCACGAACGTGGCAAGCACCGAGATCACGCCGTTGGCGATGTTGGCCGTCAGCGCCGCTTCCCGGCCAAAACCTGACTGTGCCAGGATCTGCGTGCCGTAGTACATGATGGAGTTCACGCCGGTAATTTGCTGGATAACGGCCAGCCCCAGGCCCACGAAGAAGATCCGGCGGAGCCACGGGATGCCCAGGTCCTTCCACGAACCCATCTTGGACTTGTAGTCCTCAACGGCCATCGCCTTGACCTCTTCGAACTCCGTCCGGGCCTCGGCCTGTGAGCGGATGCGCTGCAGCACGCTGAGGGTTTCACCGAAGCTGCCCATCGACGCCAGCCAGCGCGGGCTCTCCGGCATGAAGTTCATACCGATCCACAGTGCGATGGCGGGAAGCGTCGCGATCACCAGCATCCAGCGCCAGATGCCGCCGGATTCCCCGAAGGTGTTGCCAAGGTAGGCGTTGAAGATGAAGGCCAGCAACTGCCCGGTCACGATCATCAGTTCGTTCTGAGTGACGATCCGGCCGCGGCGCGCGCTTGGCGATACTTCGGCGAGGTAGACGGGCACGGTGACGGACGCGCCGCCGACGGCGAGGCCCAGCACGAACCGGGCGGCGATCATCACCTCGGTGTTGGGGGCGAACGTGCAGGCCAGCGTTCCCACCAGGAAAATGACCGCAAGGACCATGATCATCTTGCGCCGTCCGTTGCGGTCCGCGAGGCGGCCGCCGAACAGGGCACCGAACGCTGCACCGAACAGCAGCGAGGACGTCACCAGCCCTTCGGTCAAGGGAGTCAGCCCCAGGTCCTCCTGCATGTACGGCAGGGCGCCGTTGATCACGCCGGTGTCGTAGCCGAAGAGCAGGCCACCGAACGTGGAGATGATGGTGACGGTCCGGAGCGCCTTCTTGTGGTTGGGGGGCTTCGTTCCGGTTGCCGCAGGCACAGGGCCACTCATTGGCTGACCTTTTGGATGTACTGCTTCATGGCGTCCAGCTGGTAGCGGGAGACGTCCTCGGCGTTCTCGTCCTCGGCGAAGACACTGGACACCATCACGGTGTCGTCCCTGTCAAGGAAGCCGATTTCCTTCAGGCCGCCGAAGAACTCGTCCCAGTTCACGTCGCCGTCGCCGATTTTCAGGTGCTGGTGGACGCGCACGGGGTTGCCCGGCGGGTTGGTGATGTAGCGCAGTCCGTGCGAGGCGTGGTGGTTCATGGTGTCGGCCACGTGCACCAGGCGCAGCTTGTCCCCTGCCGCCCGCATGATGTCCAGTGGCTGGTTCTTCATGTGGAAGCTGTGCGATGCCACGTACACCATGCCCACGTTCTTCGAGTTCAGGCCGCGGATCACGCGGATGGCGGCGAGGCCTTCTTCAACGAAGTCGTCCGGGTGGGGGTCGATCAGCAGGTCGATGCCCTCCCGCTCGATGATGGGCAGCAGTTCCTCCATGGAGCGGTAGAAGGCCCGCTCGGACTCCTCCGCCTTCTCCGGGCGTCCGCTGAACTCGGTGTTCATGGTGCTGACGCCGAGGTCCACAGTGATCTGGATGGCACGCTTCCAGTAGCGGACCGCCGCCTCGCGGGCATCCTCATCTGGGCCGGACCAGCGGAGCACAGGCAGGACGGATGCAATTTCGATTCCCGCATCCCTGCAGGACTTGTTCAGCTGGCCCACCAGTTCATCATCCGCTTTGGGGTGGTTGTAGAAGGGGATGAAGTCCGCGTGCGGGGTCATCTGCATGTACTTGTAGCCGAGGTCCGCAACCACCTTCGGGAACTCGAGCAGGCTGTGCGAGTGGTGGAACGGGGTGGGGTCGAGCGCGATTTTCACGTAAAACACTCCATTGTGGATCAGTTATGGGAGGAGCCGGGAAGGGGACGGACGTGTCCGCCCCCTTCTCCTGCATCTACTTGTACAGGTCGGGCTTGGCGGCCAGCTTCACAGCCACCTTTTCGCCGTTCTTCTGCGCCTCAACGCCGGCTTCACAGCAAGCCGCGGTGGCGTAGCCGTCCCAGGCGGTGGGACCGCCGATTTCGCCGCGCAGTGCGGCATCCACCCATGACTGGATTTCGACGTCGTACGCCGCACCAAAACGTTCTTCGAAGCCCGGGGTGACATTACCGCCCCAGCGGCCGGCGCTGCGGGTGTAGGGGCCCTTGTCGCCGCCGATGCTAACGATGCCTTCTTCGAAGGAAGCCTGGGTGGCCACTTCGTAGCCGAACTTGGCATTGACGTAGATCTCGACGTCGGCCAGGACGCCGGACTCTGTCTCAAGCAGGACGTGCTGGGGATCGTGCTGTCCGGAGGGCGCGTTCTTGGTGGCCTTGCCCAGGCGGACCTGGATGCTGGTGATCTCCTCGCCGGTGAAGAAACGGATCGCGTCGAACTCGTGGACAACGGAGTCGTTGATCAGCATCTCGTTCGTGAAGCCCTCCGGCGTGGTGGGGTTGCGGTGCTGGTGGTGCAGCATGAGCAGCTCGCCCAGTTCATGGTCGCGGATGATCTTGCCCAGCGAGGCGTACTCTGCGTCGAAGCGGCGCATGAAGCCCACCTGGATGCGCTTGTGGCCCAGTTCAACCTCGGCCTGGACAATCTTCCAGGAGGACTCGGCATCCGGCGTGAGGGGCTTTTCGCAGAGGATCGGGATGTCCTTCGCGATCGCCTTGAGCAGGATGTCCTCGTGCAGGAAACCGGGCGTGGCGATGAGCACGGCGTTGACGTCGCCGTTGTTGAGGGCTTCCTCAGCGTCGGCCAGGGCGACGGCGCCCGGGATGCCTTCGATGGCCGCCTCTGCACGGGCCAGGTCAACGTCCACGACGGCGGCAACTTCGGCTCCGTGGATGCGTGTGTGGAGCCGCTGGATGTGGTCGGCGCCCATGCGTCCGGCGCCGATGACGGCTACGCGGAGGGTTTCAGTCATTGTTCTGTCCTTTTGAGTGTCTGTGGCGGGGGTTAGCTGACGGCGGTACGGGAGCCGCAGGACAGCAGGTAGTTGCGCGTGCGCTTGGCAATGGGCATGGGCACGTCGAAGGCGACGGGGTACATGTCCTGCTCCACGATGCCGAAGATGGGGCGGTCCAGCACTTCGACGGCTTCGATGACGGCGCGGAGGTCCGGCAGTCCGTTCGGCGGTTCGGTCATGACGCCGGCCAGGTTGGCGGCCGCCCAGGTCATGTTTTCCTCGTTGACTTTCTTGAGGATCTCCGGATTGATCTGCTTCAGGTGCAGGTAGCCGATCCGGTCCGGGTAGTTCTTGATGAGTTCGAGGCTTGAGGCGCCGCAGTATTCAGCATGTCCGGTGTCCAGGCACAGGTTCAGGTACTGCGGGTCCGTTGCGCCCAGCAGCGTTTCGATGTCCTCCTGCGCGCCGACGTGGGAGTCCGCGTGCGAGTGGAACTGCTGCTTCAGGCCGAAGTCCTCCAGCAGGGTCTTGCCCAGGCGGTTGTGCCCGGCGAACAGGTCACCCCAGGCCTTGTCGCTGAGCGTGCCGCTTTCCACGGCTTCGCCGGTAACGTCATCGCGCCACATGGCCGGGATAACCACGATGTGCTCGCCGCCCATGGCTGCCGTCAGTTCAGCCACCTTGCGGGCCGGCTCCCAGGCGGTTTCCCACTGGTCCAGGCCACGGTGGAACGCGGTAAACACGGTGCCGGCGGTGACCTTGAGGTCGCGCTGCTTCAGTTCCTCTGCGAGGCGGGCGGGGTCGGTGGGCAGGTAGCCGTACGGGCCCAGCTCGATCCACTTGTAGCCGGACTCAGCCACTTCGTCGAGGAAGCGCTCCCATGGCGTCTGCTTGGGGTCGTCCGGGAACCACACACCCCAGGAGTCCGGAGCGGTGCCGATGATCAGTTTGTTCTCAGTCATTGGACGTTCCTTAGTTCGACGGGAAGTTGTAGGAGGCGCCGGAGGCGTGGTGGGTTTCAGGCCAGCGGGAGGTGATGACCTTGCCGCGGGTGTAGAAGGAGACGCCTTCGGGGCCGTAGATGTGCTTGTCACCGAAAAGCGAGGCTTTCCAGCCGCCGAAGGAGTGGTAGGCCACCGGCACTGGGAGGGGCACGTTGATGCCGATCATGCCGACCGTGACGGAGCGCTGGAACTTGCGGGCCGCTGCGCCGGAGGAGGTGAAGATGGCGGTGCCGTTGCCGTAGGGGTTGGCGTTGATCAGCTTGATGCCGTCTTCGAGGGTGTCGACCCGGACCACCACGAGGACGGGTCCGAAGATTTCCTCGGTGTAGGCGGTCATTCCGGTCTTGACGTGGTCGATGACGGTGGGGCCCACCCAGAAGCCGTCTTCGTGGCCGGGGACCACCAGGTCGCGGCCGTCCACCACCATGGCGGCGCCGGCCTGTTCTGCTTCGGTGACGATCCTGACGATGCGTTCCTTGGAGGCGGGCGTGATGACCGGGCCCATTTCGGCGTCGGGCGCGGTGCCGTTGTTGACCTTGACGGCCAGGGCGCGTTCTTCGACCTTCTTGACGATGAGGTCCGCGGCGTCCCCGACCGCCACGGCGACGGAGATGGCCATGCAGCGTTCGCCGGCGGAGCCGAACGCGGCGGCGGCCAGGTGGTCGGCGGCGTTGTCCAGGTCGGCGTCGGGCATGACGATGGCGTGGTTCTTGGCCCCGCCGAGGGCCTGGACGCGCTTGCCGTGCTTGGTGGCGGTCTCGTGGACGTACTGCGCGATGGGAGTGGAACCGACGAAGGAGATGCCGTCCACGTCCGGGTGGGTCAGGAGTCCGTCCACGGTTTCCTTGTCACCGTGCAGGACCTGGAACACGCCGTCGGGCAGGCCCGCCTGCTTCCACAGCTTTGCCAGCAGCATGGACGCGGAGGGGTCGCGTTCGGAGGGCTTGAGGATGAAGGCGTTGCCGGTCGCGATGGCCATCGGGGCCATCCACAGCGGCACCATGACGGGGAAGTTGAACGGCGTGATGCCGGCAACAACGCCGAGGGGTTCACGGAAGTTGAACACGTCGATCCCGGTGGAAACCTGGTCGGAGTAGTCGCCCTTGAGCAGCGTGGGGATACCGCAGGCGTATTCGATGACTTCGAGGCCACGGCCGATTTCACCCTTGGCGTCGGAAAGGACCTTGCCGTGCTCGGCGGTGATGAGGGCGGCCAGTTCGTCGACGTGGCCGGCGACCAGTTCGCGGAATTTGAAGAGCACCGCGGTGCGCTTGGCCAGGGAGATGTCGCCCCAGGTATCGGCGGCCTTGCGGGCGGCGGCAACGGTGGCGTCCAGGTCTGCGCGGTTGGCCAGCCGCAGCTCCGCGGTGACCTGCCCGGTGGCAGGGTTGTAGACGGACGTGGTGCGGTCACCCTCGCCGGCAGTTTCGGCGCCGTTGATGAAGTGGTGAATCGTGGTGGTCTCAGTGGTGGTGGCAGTCATGGGGACTCTTCCTTGAATGGTGAAGGGGGAACGTCAGCCCAGCAGTTTGCGCTGGCGGTTCTTGTGGCCGGTGTAGGTCTGGAAGGCCTGTTTCGTGGAGTCCAGTTCGGAGACCTGGGAGACGGGAACATCCCACCAGGACTCGGAGGACGGGGCATCCAGCAGGGGATCGGATTCGACGTGGATCAGGATTGGACCGCCGCGTTCCGGTGCGGCCTTGGCGTCGCGGATGGCCTGTTCGAGTTCGGCGATGACCTTCTCCCCCGGCTCGATCCGGATGACCTTCACGCCCAGGGACTCGGCGTTCAGGGCCAGGTCCACCGGAAGGGTTTCGCCCTCGTCGAAGCTGTGCTGTTCCTCGTTCAGCGTCCGGTACTGGGTACCGAACCGCTGGGAACCGAGCATCTCCGAGAGCGAGCCGATGGAGGCGTAGCCATGGTTCTGGATCAGGACCACGATCAGCTTGATGCGTTCGGCGACGGCGGTGACCAGTTCGGTGTGCATCATCAGGTAGGAGCCGTCCCCTACCATCACGACGACGTCCCGCACCTCGGCAGGATCCCCGCCCGCCGTCGTACTTGCCGCTTCGGCGAGGGCCGCGCGCTTCACGCCGAGGCCGCCGGGGATTTCGTAGCCCATGCAGGAGTACGCGTATTCGACGTGGTAGCCGAACGGGTCCCGGACCCGCCACATCTTGTGCAGGTCCCCGGGCAGGGACCCGGCCGCGCAGATCACCACGTCGCGGGCGTCCATGGCCCGGGAGGTGGCGCCGATGATTTCGTTTTGCGCCGGCAGCGGGGTGTGGCGGGTGTCGAAGGCCTCGTCCACGGTGGCATCCCAGCGCTTCTTCTCAGAAGCCACCGTCTGTTCCAGGTCGGCGCCCACGCGGTAGCCGCCGAGGGCTGCGTTGAGCTTGACCAGTGCCTTGCGGGCGTCGGCGACGATGGGAAGCGTGGTCCCGTGCTTGTAGGCGTCGATCGGTGCGACGTTGATGTTGATGAAACCCACGTCAGGGTTCTGGAACGCCGTGCGGGACGCGGTGGTGAAGTCCTCGTAGCGCGTGCCGATCCCGATGATCAGGTCCGCCTCGGCAGCGATGGCGTTCGCCGCCGTCGTGCCGGTGGAACCGATGGCGCCGAGGGCGTGTTTGTGGTCCCAGGGCAGGACGCCGACGCCCGCCTGGGTGTTGCCCACCGGGATACCGGTCAGCTCCACAAACTTCGCGAGTTCGTCATTGGCGTAGGCGTAGAGGACGCCGCCGCCGGCGATGATCAGCGGCCGTTTCGCGGCCCGGATGGCCTCGGCGGCGCGGGCGATGTCGTCGTCGTCCGCGTCCGGGCGGCGGATCCGCCATTCCCGTTCTGCCAGAAACTCCTCCGGGACGTCGAAGGCCTCGGCCTGGACGTCCTGCGGCAGCGAGATGGTTACGGCGCCGGTCTCGGCGGGGTCGGTCAGGACGCGCAGGCCGTGGTGGAACGCGGAGAACAGCTGCTCGGGCCGGTTAACCCGGTCGAAGAACTTGGAGAGCGGCCGGAACGCGTCATTCACCGTCAGGTCGTAGGCGTAGGGCTGCTCCAGCTGCTGCAGGACCGGGTCCGCGGCGCGGGTGGCGAACGTGTCGGACGGCAGCAGCAGTACCGGGAGGCGGTTGGTGGTGGCCAGCGCGGCGCCGGTGAGCAGGTTCGAGGAGCCCGGGCCGATGGAGGTGCTGACCGCGAAGGTCTGGCGGCGGCGGGTGTGCCGGGCGTAGCCCACGGCTTGGTGGACCTGGGCCTGTTCGTTCCGGCCCTGGTAGTACGGCATGATGGCCGGGTCCAGCTGCTGGTACTGCTTCAGGGCCTGGCCCACCCCGGCAACGTTGCCGTGCCCGAAAATGCCGAATGTTCCCGGGATCAGCCGCTCACGGTAGGCAACACCGTTGATGGAATCGACGGTGTACTGCTTCGAAAGGTACTCGACGACCGCCTGCGCCACCGTCATCCTGCGTGTTCCTGTTGTTGTTCCCATAGGAAGCTACTCCGATACTTCTGCGGTGTGGTGAAGAAGGGAAGCGGCCGTGGCGACAGCGCCGGCCACATCCCCGTCCTGGGGGTAGAGCAGGGTGCGGCCCACGGTCAGGCCCTGCACCCCCGGCAACGCCAGGGCGGCCTGCCAGCTGGCGAAGACCTCGTCCTGGGTACCGGCCGGATCCCCGCCCAGCAACACGGTGGGCATGGTGGTGGCGGCCATGACGCGTTCCATCCCGGCAACCACGGGCAGCTTCATCCAGGTGTAGGCGCTGGTGGACCCCAGGCCCTCGGCAATCGCGATGGACTTGATCACGGCATTGGTGGAGAGGTCATTGCGGACCCGCCCGTTTTCCCGGACCGACAGGAAGGGTTCCACCATCGCGATCAGCTTGCGCTCCGCCAGGGAATCGATGGCCTTGGCGGTGGCCTCCAGGGTCACCACGGTGTCCGGGTCGCCCAGGCAGATCCGGGTGAGCATCTTGCCGCCGTCAGCGCCCAGGGCTTCCAGGGCGGCAGCGGTGTGGCCGGTGAACCGGTCATCGAATTCGTTGACCAGTCCGGACAGCCCGCCCCGGTTCATGGAACCAAAGACCAGCTTGCCCTCCAGTGCGCCCAGCAGCAGCAGGTCATCCATGATGTCCGGAGACGCCAGGATTCCGTCCACGGCGGGGTTGGCCAGCGCGATCTGCAGCCGGTCCAGCAGCTGGCGGCGGTCCGCCATCGCCACCGGGTCCGAACCGACCGCGAGGGCCCCGCGGGCCGGGTGGTCGGCTGCCACGATGAAGTTCTGCCGGCCGGACTTCACGCCGGGATGGCGGCGGCGGGACGCGGCGGCACGGGCCACTGCGTCCGGGTCCTCCAGCCGGATGACGCTCAGGTGTTCATAGCGGCGGGGATCGTCGTTGACAGCCTGGTTGGCGGCGATAGGGGTGAGGGTCACAGTGCTGCTCCTTCGGTGGCAAGCTGGGCAGCGGCATCAGGAACGGGGGCGCCGGGAACAGTACCCGGAACCGGGCGGCCGCGTTCGGCCAGCAGTGAGGTGACCTCATCCGGCGTCGGCATGGCATCCGCGCAGGACACGCGGGAGGCGACAATCGCGCCGGCGGCGTTGGCGTAGTCCAGGACCTGGGCCAGCGGCCAGCCGGACAGCAGACCATGGCAGAAGGCGCCGCCGAAGGAGTCGCCTGCGCCCAGGCCGTTCACGGTTTCCACCGGGACCGGGGCGGACACCACGCGCTCGGTGCGGGTCTTGGCCATCACGCCGTCAGGGCCGAGCTTGACGACGGCGATCTCGACGCCGGCGGCGAGCAGCCGGTCGGCCTGCTCATCGGGCGTGCCCTCACCGACGGCGACGGCGCATTCCTTGTCGTTGCCGATGGCGACCGTCACGTGCGGCAGGATCCTGGCCACCTCCGCGCGGGCCTCTTCCTCCGACGCCCAGAACATCGGCCGGTAATCCAGGTCCAGGATGGTGAACTGCCCCTCGGCCAGGCGGGTCCGCGGACGTGCCTCATGCGCTGCAATGTGCGCACTGCGGCTGGGCTCCTGGCACAGGCCGGTCACGGTGGACCAGAAGATCCCCGCCTCGCGGATGGCGTCCAGGTCCAGCTCGGAAGCCTGGATCTGCAGGTCCGGCGCGGTGGGAAACCGGCCATAGAAGTAGAGCGGGAACTCGTCCGTCGCCGGCTTGATGGCACAGAAGGTGACCGCCGTGGGGTACTCCTTCACGGGAGCGACGAAGGAATCGTCGACGTTGAACTTGTGCAGTTCCCGGTGCAGGTACTTGCCGAAGGCGTCGTCCCCGGTACGGGTGATCACGCCTGCGCGGCGGCCGTGCCGGGCAGCCGCAACGGCGACGTTGGACGGCGAACCGCCGAGGTATTTCCCGAAGGACGAAACGTCCTCCAGGTCCACCCCAATATCGTTCGGGTAGATATCAACGCTGATGCGCCCGATCGTAAGAAGCTCGTGGGTCACGGTGATCGCGGACCTTTCTGGTGTGGAACTCTGGACCTCTGAAGTGCAGGAGCTCCGGGACTGGCAGGCCGTGGTGGAGGCCACAGGGACTACTTTGCCCCAGATTTCATGTCCTGTCAAAGGTTTGTACTGACATACTTACAGCAAAGTTAGAGCGCGCTACTTTGGCAGTGCGGCAGGCACTGCCTACTTGCGCGGTACGGCTAGTTCTCCGGTCACATACTGCGCCCGCCCAAACCCGAAGGACCAGTCGCCGGCAGTGTTTTCGACATAGCCAATGAAGACGTCCTCCCCGGCAACACCCACCTCGGCCAGCTTTTCGGCAACCGCCGCGAACAGCCGCTGCTTCGCCTCTTGCGTCCGGCCGCCCTGGGTAAATATCTGGATCATCACCACTCCCCCGGTCCGTTCGAACCCGAGCCCGGCATCCTGGGCGAAGATCTGCCCCTGTGGGTGTTCGGTGAGGATGTGGAAGTAGTCCCGCTCTGGGATGCCATATTCGGCAAGGATTGCGTCATGGATGCAGAGGCTCAGCCGCTGCAGCTCCTCTGCACTGCGTCCTTCATTCACATCGATACGTACAAGTGGCATTTTTGCTCCTCCGGCAGTTTGTCCTGACATACTAACAAAAGCTGGGACGGCGAAACAAGGGCAAGGGGTCTTGAAGGCCGCTGAATAAAGGAGTAGGGTTAAACAACCAAGAGGTTGATAAACAATTTAGTTGATTAGCAAGAGGCCGCACATGAACTTCGAAAGTACTGCGTTGGACTCGGCCTTTATGGCCCTGGCCGACCCCGTGCGGCGGAGCATCATTGCCCGGCTCAGCCGGGGCCCGGCCACAGTCAATGAGTTGGCGGAACCATTCGAAATTTCCAAGCAGGCAGTTTCGAAACACATCCAGGTACTCGAGCAGGCGCAACTGGTTACCCGGACCAGGGAGGCCCAGCGCAGGCCCGTCCACCTGAACCCCGCACGGCTGGAGGCACTCACCGCATGGATCGACCAGTACCGGCTGGTCCGCGAGGAGCAGTTCCGCAGCCTTGATGCCGTGCTTCAATCCAGCGCCGGGCACCACGGCGCCAAGGCAAAGGAAAAGCCATGACCAATCCCCTGAAACTCAGTGTCCCCGAAGGCCTTCCCTTCATCGACTTCGAGCGTGAGTTCGATTTCCCCGTCGCGGACGTATTCCGGGCGCACAAGGAACCGGGTCTTATTGCGCAGTGGCTGGGCCCCCGCGGCCTCAAAATGGAGATGGACCACTACGACTTCCGCAGCGGCGGCACCTACCGATACATCCACACCGGGCCGGACGGCGTGGCTTACGAATTCACCGGGGTGTTCCATACAGTCCGTGAAAACGAGTTTGCCCTCCAGACCTTCGAGTTCGGCGGTTATCCGGACGTGGTCAGCCTCGAGTTCATGACGTTCGAGGACTTGGGCGGTGGCCGGTGCAGGCTGCGCGGCCACTCCGTCTACCCCAGCATGGAGGCACGTGACGGCATGGCCCAGTCCGGCATGGAGGGCGGCATGACAGAAGGCTACGAGCGGCTCGACGAGCTGCTCACCGCTGCCAAAGCCTGAAACGCAGAAAGTACGACGACGTCAGGTCACCTCCCACGGGGAAGGTGACCTGGCGTCGTCGCACTTTAAACAGCAACGCGGGGT
>NZ_JARHXQ010000282.1:0-18675 GCF_029222765.1 Arthrobacter sp. Cr_A7
GGTAGCTGTCCAGGGCAATGCCGACGCCGTTGCCGAGCAACGGCCCCAGCGCCTCGAGCGCCTGGTCCACGGTGTTGATCAGCGACGTTTCATACCGGTTCAGCGGTTCAATGCCCAGCACCACGCCCGCTTCCCGGGCCCGGGCGGCTACCGGCTCCAGGTTCCGGCGCAGCTCGGTGTAGGCCTCCCGCCGCTGCTCCGGCGACATCCGCCAGACCCGGCCGGTCTGGGCGTAGAACGGGCCGCACACAGTGGGCGAACCGATACTTGCGGCCATGCTGATGCAGTCCAAAAGGTAGGCCTGCGTCCCTTCCACGGACGCCGGGGCCGCGGACACGAGGTCCCGCCCCGGCGCCATGGCACCGACTAGGAACGGAGTCAGCCCCGTGGACTCCAGGGCTTCGCGCGCCGCGAGGGCGGTGAAGTCGCCGGCGTTTTCCAGCGGGAGTTCGACGGCGTCAAACCCCAACGCGGCGATCCTCGCCAGGTGTCCGCCCAGGTTGGCATCGGTCAGGGGAGACTCCCAGACCCATGTGCTGATCCCGATGGGACGCTTCACGCCGCTCCCTCCAACGCCGCCCTAAGCGCAGGGTTAGGGGATCTGCCGCTGCTGCCAGACCTGCGGGTAGCCGGGAAGGTCTTCTCCGCCGAACTTGGCGTAGTGGCCGCCGGGCATCCCCTGGTTGCGCTCCAGCCAGGAATCCAGCTCGTCCGCGAGGATGGGCTTCTGCGGGAGAATCCATTCGGCCGGGACTTGCTCACCCTTGAAGATCTTTTCCACGGCCAGCAGTGGGGTCCGCCACTGGAAGTTGGAGTAGACAGGGGCCATGGCATCGATGCCGGTTTCCTTCCACTTGGTCAGGAAGCTCATCTCATCCTCGCCGGTCATTACCGGAAGGTCCTTGCCGGCATCCTCGAAGGCTTCGAGGGCAGCCACCGCACCGTCGCCGGCGTCCATCCACACACCCTTGACGTCGCCCGTGGCCAGTTCATCGGAGATGATTTTCTTGATCTCGGTGGGGTCTGCCCCGGTGAAGTAGTCCTTGGCCTCGATGCCCTTCTCCTCGAAGATCTTCTTCGCCGCCGCCCAGCGGTGTTCCAGCACGTCCACGCCCGGAAGGATGCGGAGGGCCACCACCTTGTCGCCGGACTGCAGCTTGTCGGTCAGGAACGTGGCGGTGTCGATGCCCCAGGCGAAGCCGCCGATCGGGTGGATGAACGTAGTGGCGCAGTCGGTTTCCACGCCGCGGTCAAAGACCACCACCGGCTTGCCGGTCTCGCAGGCGCGTTCCACGGCCTGCGTCAGGGCCGCCGTCGAGTTGGGCGAGATGACGAACGCATCGCAGTTTCCCTCGTCGATGAAGTAGTCAATGTCCGCGATCTGAGTGTTGTCGTTGTCCTTGGCATCCCGGGTTTCCATCTCCGAAATGGCCCCCGAGTCCTGCAGGACCTTGAGCTGCTGGTTCATGGTGATCCAGCCGGTCTGGCGCCACGGGTTCGAGATGGAGGCATTGGCGAAGCAGACCTTCTTCGCCCCGGAGGAGGCGAACTTCGCCGTGTCCGTCATGTCACCGGCAATGTACTGCAGGTAAGGCTGCTCCGCGTTCCCTTCAAAGGACGCCGAGCGTTGCTCAAACTGGTCATCGTACAGCTTCTGGTCAAACCAGTCCTGGCTGGCCGGAGTGGTTGCCGCCGGTGAGCCGGTGCCCGGTGCGGTCGTTTCGGTAACCGACGGATCCGTGGTGGTACAGGCAGTCAGCACCACCAGCGGCAACGCCGCCCCAAGCGCGACAGCGCGGATAGAGTGTTTGCGCATCAGACTCGATCTCCTCCTTGTTCGGTGCCCTCGCGGGGCATGGGTGCTGCGCTTAGCTGGTGCCGTTCGTCATGGGCAGCGGATGTGGCTCCCTTGCGTTTTCGCTGCCATGACTTGGACGCTGCTGCCACAGCGATAATGATGATGACCCCCTGGACGGTGTCCCGCCACGTGGCCTGGACCCCCATGAAGTTCAGGAGGGTGAACAGCGCCTCGAGGGCGAACGCGCCGGCCGCCGCGGACAGCACCCAGCCGCGTCCGCCTCCCAGCACCACGCCACCGAGCACGACGGCGGTAATCGCCGTGAACTCGTAGCCCCGCCCCACGGACGGGTGGACTCCGGCATAGCCCACGAGCAGGATGCCGGCCACGGTGGCCGACAGTGACGAGATGATGAACGCCCGCGTCCGCACCCACCAGACGCGGGAACCGGACAGTTCAGCAGCCCTCGGGTTGTCCCCGACGGCGATGAGCATGCGGCCAAAGGGGCGGCGCATCAGGACCACCGCCAGGATGGCCACCGCCGCCAGGATGATGACGGGGTACGGAATGATGTCCAGGACCGGGACGTCCTGGATCCCGCCGCGCCCGATCTGGCGGAAGCTGTCCGCCGGGTTTCCCTGGGCCGCGCCGCCGGTCCAGTAGAGGACCAGCCCGAGCAGGGCCAGCATCATGCCCAGCGTCACAATGAAGCTGGGTACCTTCAGGAGTGTTGTGATCAGCCCGTTCACCAGTCCGATGAAGGCCCCGAGCACAAACATGAGGATCAGGACCGGGATCACCCTCGAGTCGTCCTGCCGGATGAGGTTGCCGGCAACGATGACCTGCATGGTCACCACTGATCCCATGGACAAGTCGAACTCGCCGCCGACAATAACGAAGTACTGGCCGATGGCGGCGATGGCAATCGGCGCTGTCCTGCCGATGAACCGGATGAAGGAGCCCGGCTCCCCGAAGGAGGGGTTCAGCGCGATGATGGCCGCCAGGAGCCCGATCAACAGGATGAAAACGGCACCCCCGGGCGTACGCAAAGCCCGCAGGAGCCGCTGGGATCTGCTGGCGCGGTTTTGCCGGAGGACCGCACTGCGGTCCGAGGGCAGTACGGTGCTCATGGTCCCTCCGCCGGTGAAGCCGATGCAGGCTGTGCGGCAGGCGCTTCCGCCGGGCCCTTCGAACTGAACCGCTCAGGTCTGTTGACGATCCTGCGGCGGGCGTACACGGCGACGGCGACGACGATCACCACGCCCCTGACCACGTCCTTGAGGAAGGGGTTGATCTGCATGACGGACATGATGTTGTCCAGCATGGCGAAGATGAGGACGCCGCCCAGGGTACCGGTGATGGTCCCTTTGCCGCCGGCCAGCAGGGTGCCGCCGAGGACCACAGCGGCGATGGAAAGCAGGTCGTAACCGCCCTGGGAACCCACCGTCGGGCTGCCCACACCCAGCCGGCTGGCGAGGAGCAGGCCCGCCATTCCTGCCAGCAGCGAACAGATCACATGGGCCGTGATCACCGGCAGGTCGATGCGGATTCCAGAGGTCCGGGCCACGGAAATGTCACCGCCGACGGCGTAGAGGTGGTGGCCCATCCGGGTGCGGTGGAGCAGCAGCATGGCCAGGCCCGCGCAGGCCAGCATAATGATGGTCGAGATGGGAACTGGTCCCAGGCCGGTCGCCCCGATCAGCCGGAACGAGAGCGGGGTCTGTCCGAAGCTGCCCTTGAAATTGGTCGCAAGGTAGCCGCTGATGATCAGGCCCATGCCCAGCGTGGCGATGAACCCGTGCACGTTGAGGCGGGCCACGATCAGCCCGTTGGCCAGGCCGATGATGGCCGCGGCGCCCAGCGTGAGCAGGACCCCGGGCAGGACGTTGCCCGGGTTGTTGGCCATCACCCCGGCGGCAATAAGGCTGGCCAGGCTGGCAACATAGGGGACCGAGAGGTCCAGGCTGCCGGCCAGGATGACCAGCGTCTGTCCGATCGCGATGAAACCGAGGACGCTGGTTCCGGTCAGGATGCTGGAGATGTTGCCCTGGCTGAAGAAATTCCGACCCACCGTGCTGACGAGAACGGCGCCCACGATCAGGGTCAGCAGCGCCACCAGGTAGACGATCTGTGTGGAGGACAGGCGGTCGAAGAAGCTGCCCCGTTGTTTCATGTTCCTCCTCCAGATGCTGTCCTGGCGCCCGTTCCCAGCTGCAGGACGGCTTCCTCGGACGTTCCGGCCGGAAGCTCGCCCGCGAGGCGCCCGTCGCGCATCACCAGGATCCGGTCCGACATCCCGATGACCTCAGGCAACTCGCTGGAGACCATCAGGATGGCTTTGCCCTCGGCTGCCAGCTTGCGCATCAGCCGGTACACCGCCACTTTGGCTCCCACGTCAATGCCGCGGGTCGGTTCGTCCAGCAGGACCAGGCGGGGGCGGATGGCCAGCCACTTGGCAAGGACCACTTTCTGCTGGTTCCCGCCGGAGAGGTACTGCACCTCCTGGTCCAGGTCGCGGGCCACAACTTCCAGGGAGGAAAACACGCCGGGGATCTCGGTTCGGGCCGCCCCGGTGCGGCGCGGGAAAACCGATCTGATGACGGTCAGCGCGTTGTTCAGGATGGACTGGTTCAGGCTCAGGCCCTCAGCCTTGCGGTCTTCCGTGATGAGGGCCATCCGTGCACGGACCCCCTCCCGCGGCGATTTGGGTGCCACTTCACGGCCTTCCACCTTCATGGTGCCGCGGGTAAGGGGCGCGGCACCGAAAATGGCGTGCAGCAGCTCAGTCCGGCCGGAGCCCTGCAGTCCGGCCACCCCCACAATCTCACCCGGCTGGACGCTGAAGCTGATCCCGTCCAGCTGGCCGTTTCCGGCATCGTGCAGTTCGAGGATCGGCTGTGCGGGGACGTCGGCGCCGCTGTCCTCAGGGGGCAGTTTGTCCGGGAAGAAGGCTGAAATGGGCCGGCCCACCATCAGCCGGACCAGCCTTGTATCGTCGAGTTCGGAGGCGGGACCGGTGCTGACCACGCGGCCGTCCTTCAGGACGGTGATGACGTCACACAGGTCAAAGAGCTCCCGAAGCCGGTGGGAGACATAGAGGATGGCCGTTCCACGTTCCCGGAGGCGGGACACGATCTGGTAGAGGAGCTCAACTTCGGCGCCGGCCAGTGCGGCGGTGGGCTCGTCCATGGAAACGATCCGGGCGTCGTAGCTGACAGCCTTCGCAATCTCCACTACCTGCTGCTCAGCAACGGTCAGGGTCCGCACCTGCGCGGTGGGCCGGATGGCGGTGATCCCGAGCGACTCCAGCAGTTCCGCCGTTTTCGCGTTCATCAGCGCCTTGTTCACCAGGACTCCGCGGCGGGGCTCCCGGCCCAGGTAGATGTTCTCGGCCACCGTCCGGTCGGGAAGCAGGTTGAACTCCTGGAATACCGACGAGAGGCCGGCTTCGTGGGCCTTTGTAGGGTGGCTGAAACTGACTTCCCGGCCGTCCAGAAGCACCGTTCCCGCGTCCGGCTGGTAGACGCCCGCGAGCACTTTCATCAGCGTGGATTTCCCGGCGCCGTTTTCACCCACGAGCCCGTGGACCTGGCCCCGGTGAAGGGTAAGGTGGGCGTCTTCCAGAACGGGAATCCCGAAGAAACTCTTGGTCAGTCCACGGACTTCCAGGAGTGGCGGGGGATCAGCTGAACCTTGAGGGCGCCCGCCGGGGATTGACGCCTCGCCCGTCCGTCCGGGGTTCTCCATCGATCCGCCCACGCCTAACTGTTACAGGGCGGGTTCAGTTCCGTCAAGGGATAAGCGATGGCTTACTACCAGACCTCCTTGGCTGCGTTTTGCGGGTATCTCGCCACGTCAGACGCGGGTAGGGCGGCCAGCGAGGATCGCTGACCGCCCCACAGCCTTCCGGTCGCGCCGCTACTGCAGTCCGGGCACCCCGTCCTGGATCCTGAACGAGGCCTTCGTGGAAACCGGAGCGCCCGGCGTCGTGACGTACTCCAGCGTCCGGAAGTCAGCCGTCATCGAGTCCTTGGTGATCTTCGTGTTCACGTAACCGCGGTTGTCGTTGTAGAACTTCAGGTGCGGGTTCCACGCCATCACCGGGTCCGTCGTGGAACCGGTGCCGTTGCCCGTGGAGGTGATGGAGGTGCACACCAGCTCCGAGCCGACCACCGGGGAGGCGGGATCCTTGTAGTCCACCTTGAGGTCGTTGGCCCAGTTGCGGTGCACGTCGCCGGTGAGGACGACGGCGTTGCGCACCTTCGCGTCCAGCCAGCCCTGGGTGATGCTGCGGCGGGAGGCGGCGTAGCCGTCCCAGCCGTCCATCGAGACGTCGTCGATCTCGAGGGCCTGGGCGCGGTCACGCTCGGCGAAAAACACCTGCTGGCCCAGGATGTCCCAGCGCTGCGTGGAGCTCCTGAACCCGTCCAGCAGCCACTTCTCCTGTTCGGCGCCGGTGATGGTGCGGTCCTCGGCCAGGCGTTCGGCCACGTTCTTCTTCCAGCCGTCCCCGGCGAGCTGGTCGTCGCGGTACTGCCGGGTATCCATCATATGGAAGTTGGCCAGCTGGCCCCACTGGATGGTGCGGTAGATCTTCATGTCGAACCCGGCAGGCACGGAGGAGGCGCGCAGCGGCATGTTCTCGTAGTACGCCTGGAACGCGGCGGAGCGGCGCTGCCGGAACCGCTCGGTGGTGTCGTTCAGCTGCCCGGCGTCGGTGTTCTCGGGGACCTCGTCCGCCCAGTTGTTGTCCACTTCGTGGTCATCCCAGACCACCAGCCATGGTGCGATCGCGTGCGCGGCCTGCAGGTCGGCGTCGGACTTGTACTGCGCGTGCCGCTGCCGGTAGCCCTGCAGGGTGCTGGTCTCCGGGCCCTGGTGGTCGCGCGGGTTGCCGCCGCCGATCACGTAGCTGTCTTTCTTGTATTCGTACAGGTAGTCGCCCAGGTGCAGCACCAGGTCCGGGTGGTCCTCGGCCAGGCGGGTGTAGGCGGTGAAGTAGCCGTGCTCGTACTGCGAGCAGCTGGCGAACGCCATGGCCAGCGCGGCGGGCGTCTCGTACAGTGCCGGGCTGGTGAGGGTGCGGCCCACGGCGCTGATGTGCCGGCCGGTGCGGAACCGGTAGAAGTACTCGCGGCCGGGCTTGAGGCCGCGGAGCTCCACGTGGACGGAGTGGGCGGTTTCGATCCGGGCGTGTTCGACGCCGCGGGCTACTACGGTGCGCATGCCGGCGTCCTCCGCCACTTCCCATGCCACCGCGACGTTGCGGGAGGGCATGCCGCCCAGGCCGTCCTCGGCCAGCGGGTCCAAAGCGAGCCGTGTCCAGATCACAAAGCCGTCCGACCACGGCTCACCGGAGGCGATGCCGAGCAGGAAGGGATCGGTGCGGAGTCCGGCGTCGTCCGCTGTTGAAACAGCGACGGCGGCACTTGGCAGGGCGGCGACCAGGCCGGCCCGAGGCCGGCGGAGATGAGGGATCTGCGTGAGATGTTGTCCATGGCTTCGACCGTAGGAGGGCCGGTTGGACAGGTCCTGAGGAGGATATGAATGAACGGTTAACGGCGTGACAAGGGCTGTTGATGTGCGCTTCTGGGGGCTTAGCCACCGCAGGAGGCCAGGAACGCCAGGTACCGCGGATCGCCACGTCCCACCAGTTGTCCGAGCGCCTCAACAGCGGCAAAATCACTCGCGCCCATATCCGTGGACAGCCAGCGGGCCAGGAGCCCGGCGTCACCGCTGGACCGCACGGCCGAGCCCACCGCGAGATCCAGCTGGTCGCGGAGCAGCTGCACCGACAGAACACCGGAGCGGCTGAGCAGGGGAGCGCGGTAGGCCTGCAGCGCGTCGGAGACCCGCCCTTTATGCAGCAGCCGAAGCACCCGCCCCGAGTCCGAGCTGCCCGCCAGGCCGGCAGCCAGCCGGTAGGGGTTCGACTCCACGGCCTCACCCAGCAGGGAGCGGACCCGGAACATCTCCGTGCGGATGGCCACCGGCGTGCCCGCATCGCCGTGGAGCTCGTAGGCAAGTTCCTCCGCGCTCCAGCCCTGGTGCCGGGAATCCAGCAACGCCAGGATCTCCGCGCGGCGCAGCGTCAGCGGCACCCGGCTGCCGTCCCGGAACAGGGCGGCAGGCCGGTCGCCCAGCAGCTCCAGCGACTCGACGGCGGCCGCTGGCCGCAGGGACTGCCGGCGCGGGGACTGCCGGGACGCGCGGACCGGAGAAGGGGCACCTGCCGGCTTCCCGCCGTCGGGCGCCACCAGCAGCGACTCGGCAACCCGGACCGCGCACCGCACCATCCGCAGTGTGTCCGCGGTGAGGGTGTCCAGGGGGCCGGAGACGTCAAGCACGCCGAGCAGGCGGCCGGTGGCCGGGTCCGTAATGGGCGCCGCCGTGCACGCCCACTCATGGTGGGTCCGGACCAGGTGCTCGGCGGAGAACAACTGCACGGGCCGCCCGGTCACCAGGGCCTCGCTGATCGCGTTGGTGCCGATGCCCGCTTCCGACCAGTCCGCCCCCTCGAAGAACTCCAGCCGGTCCGCCCGCCGCAACACTTCAGGGCTGCCAACACGCCACAGGATCTCGCCACTGGCATCCGTAAGCACCAGCAGGTGCCTGCCGGAGCTTGAGGAATCCGCCAGCAGCTCGTCGAGGGCCGGCATGACCTGCTGCAGCCGGTGCTCCCGGCGGAGCTCCAGCACCTCGGCTGCGTCATGCAGGTGCCGCGGACTGTGCTGGTCCGGGCTGATGCCCAAGGCCATGGAACGGCGCCACGAATCGGCCAGGACATCCGGGATTTCCGGGCGCGGGACGCCGGAGATCACCAGCTCGTGGGCACGGCGCAGCGCACGTGCATACTTTGCCGGATCCGAAAACCTCAGGCCGTAGTCCACAGCTTCCTCCTGCCAGCGCCGTTGCCTGCAGTGTGTAACGCGGTTGAAACCCCCGCGGAGTTCCAATGGTGATGCAGCTCACGCCCGGTCCAGCATATCGCAGGGGATTCCACGGGCGGAGCTACACGGACCAACACAAAGGAGTGGACATGACCGAAACACCCACGGCAGCCGCGCAGGCCTGGCTGGCGGGTTTGGACGCCGCGCTGCAGCGTTGCGACGTGGACGCCGCGCTGGAGCTCTTCGACGACGAATGCTTCTGGCGGGACTTCGTGGCATTCACCTGGAACCTCAAAACGCTGGAAGGCAAGGGCGATATCCGGCGGATGCTCGAGGCCACGCTGGACCACGTGCAGCCTTCTGGTTGGGCCCTGTCTGAGGACGCAACCGGCAGCGAGGGCGCTAACGGCACTGTGGAAGCCTGGATCACGTTCGAAACCGGCGCCGCCCGGGGCTACGGCCACCTCCGGCTCCGGAACGGAAAATGCTGGACCCTGCTCACCACGATGCAGGAGCTAAAGGGCTTCGAAGAGAAAAAGGGGCCGCGCCGCGACCAGGGTGTGGCGCACGAAATCATCAAAGGCCGCCGTTCCTGGCTGGAGCTCAAGGAGGAACGGGAGGCCCGGCTCGGCTACGACGAACAGCCGTACTGCGTGATTGTGGGCGGCGGGCAGGGCGGCATCGGCCTCGCCGCGAGGCTGCGGCGCCTCGGCGTCCCCACCCTGGTCATCGAGAAAAACGAGAAGCCGGGCGACTCCTGGCGCAACCGCTACAAGTCCCTGCACCTGCACGACCCCGTCTGGTACGACCACCTGCCCTATATGAAGTTCCCGGACGACTGGCCCGTCTTCGCGGCCAAGGACAAGATCGGCGACTGGCTGGAGCACTACACCCGGATCATGGAGCTGAACTACTGGGGCGGCACCGAGTGTGTGGGCGCAGAGTACGACGACGGCACGCAGGAATGGGTGGTCAACGTCCTCCGCAACGGGGAGCCCGTGACGCTGCGGCCCAAGCAGCTGGTGTTCGCCCTGGGTGTGTCCGGCTACCCGAATATCCCAACGTTCGACGGCGCGCAGTCCTTCCTGGGGGAGCAGCGGCATTCCTCGCAGCACCCGGGCGGCGGGGACTGGACCGGCAAGAAGGCCGTGGTGATCGGGTCCAACAATTCCGCACACGATATCTGTGCCGACCTGTGGGAGCACGGCGCCGACGTCACCATGGTGCAGCGGTCCTCCACCCACATCGCCCGGAGCGAGTCACTGATGGACCTGGCACTCGGCGACCTGTATTCGGAGAAGGCGCTGGCTGCCGGAGTGACCACAGAGAAGGCAGACCTGCTGTTTGCGTCCCTGCCCATGCGGATCCTGCCCGAGGCGCAGGTGCCCGTGTACCAGGCGATGGCCGAACGGGATGCCGAGTTCTACTCGCAGCTGGAGGCCGCCGGGTTCGACCTGGACTTCGGGGTGGACGGGTCCGGATTGTTCGTGAAGTACCTGCGGCGCGGCTCCGGCTACTACATCGACGTCGGCGCTTCCCAGCTGATCATCGATGGCCGGGTGAAGCTGAAGTCCGGGCAGGTTTCCAAGATCACCGGCAACGCCGTGGTCATGGACGACGGCACCGAGCTGGAGGCGGACCTGATTGTCTACGCCACCGGCTATGGCTCCATGAACGGCTGGCTGGCGGACCTTGTCTCTCCCGAGGTGGCGGACCGGGTGGGCAAGTGCTGGGGGTACGGCTCGGACACTCCCAAGGACCCGGGCCCCTGGGAGGGCGAGCTGCGCAACATGTGGAAGCCCACCAACGTGCCCAACCTCTGGATCCACGGGGGCAACCTGCACCAGAGCCGCCATTACTCCTCCTACCTGGCCCTGCAGCTCAAGGCGCGGATGGAAGGACTGGAAACCCCGGTCTACGAACTGCAACCCAGCCACCACACCCGCTGAAAGGAAGAGCGCATCATGAAGGCAGCCCGTTTCCACGGCCGTGAGGACGTCCGGATCGAGGACATCCCGGAACCGGAACTCCGCGCCGGGGCGGTGAAGATCGACGTCGCGTGGTGCGGCATCTGCGGCAGCGACCTGCACGAGTACCTGGAAGGGCCCATCTTCGTCCCCGCCCCGGGACACCCGCACCCGCTCTCGCACGAGGACGCGCCGGTAACCATGGGGCACGAATTCTCGGGGACCGTGTCTGAAGTCGGCGAAGGTGTCGAGGGGCTCGCGGTGGGGGACAACGTCGTCGTCGAGCCTTATTTCGTGGATGACGAATGCGACATGTGCCAGGCGGGCAGCTACCACCTGTGCCGGAAAATGGGGTTCATCGGCCTCTCCGGCGGCGGCGGGGGCCTGAGCGAGAAGATTGTGGTGGACAAGAGGTGGGTGCATCCCATCGGCGGCATTCCCCTCGACGAGGCAGCCCTGATCGAGCCGCTGTCCGTGGCGCACCATGCGGTGGAGCGCAGCGGCGTGAAGGCGGGTGATGTTGCTTTGGTGGGCGGGTCCGGGCCGATCGGGCTGCTGACCGCGGCAGTGCTGAAGGGCATGGGCGTGACCACGATCGTCAGCGAGTTGTCCCAGGCCCGCAAGGAGAAGGCCACGTCCAGCGGGGTCGCTGACCATGTGCTGGACCCCAGTCGCGAGGACGTTCCGGCGCGGGTGCTCGAGCTGACCGGCGGCACCGGGGCCGACGTCGCGTTCGAATGCGCCGGCGTCAACGCTGTTCTGGACACCATGCTCGACGCCACGCGGCCCGGGGGAGTGGTGGTCAACGTGGCCATCTGGGGCGCGCCGGCCACCGTGGACATGCAGAAGCTGGTCCTCAAGGAGATCGACCTGCGCGGCACCATCGCCTATGTCCGGAACCACCCCGCCGTGATCAGGATGGTGCAGGAAGGCAAGGTGGACCTCAAGCCGTTCATCACGGGCCGGATTGCGCTGGAGAACCTGGTGGAGCAGGGCTTCGACACCCTCATCAACCACAAGGACACAGTGGTGAAGGTGCTGGTGCATCCGTAGCGGGCGCCAAACCGGGCCCTGCTACAGTCAGGCTCCATGACCGAACTACGCTCCGGTGCTGCCGGCACGGTTGGCTTCCTCCACACGGCGGACGTTCACGTGGCGACGTTCGAAGGCCTTGCCCGGGAACACCTGCCCAACGCCGCCACGGTCCACCGCGTGGATCCCGACGCTTTGGAGCTCGCGCGGCGGGAGGGGACGGCGGGGAGCGTCCGGGCTGTCGTCGCCGCCCATCTCGTGGAGCTTCGGGATGCTGGATGCGAGGTGGTCCTGTGCACCTGCTCCACTCTCGGCGAGGTGGCGGAGGAGCTGTCGGGCGATGGGATGCCGGTGATCCGTATCGATCGGCCGATGCTTCGCCGGGCCGTGGGTCTCGGTCCACGAGTCGGTGTCCTTGTGGCGCTGACGAGCACCGTCGAGCCCACCACCCGCGTCCTCGCCGAGGAAGCCGCAGACGCAGGATCGGATATCTGCGTCGAAGTCAGTGTCGTCGAGAATGCGTGGGACGCCTTCCTGGCCGGCGAGGCGGACGCCTACCACTCGCTTGTTGCCCACACGGCGCGTGCGCTCGCAGGCCGCTGCGACGTCGTCGTTCTCGCTCAGGCAAGCATGGAACCCGCTGCCGCCCTGCTCAGCGGACTCACGGTCCCTGTCCTTACCAGCCCGCGCTCCGCCGTCGAAGCGGTCGGGGCTGCAATGCCGACAGGGACCGAAACGCCGGACTTACGTTAGTCCCGGCGCGGCGGCACGCAGCTCGGCAGGGGTTTCGACAGGCTCAACCACCGGGGCTCGGCAGGGGTTTCGACAGGCTCAACCACCGGAGCTGGACTCAGCCGCCGGAGCTTGTCTTGGCAGCTTTGGCCCGTGGGGCCTTCGGCTCCTTCGGCGGGAGGGTGGCAACGTACTCATAAGCCTTGGTGACCCATGCCTTTGCCCGGGCGTCGTCGCCGTCGCCCTCCTCATTCCACATCTCAGGCAGACCGGAGTAACCGGCCATGGGACGCTCCGCAGGGCCGAACGGCAGGGTCCTCTCGGAGGACTCCAGCAGCACCCGGTCGTCCTCGGACAGCTTGACGCCAACGGTGGATCCGAAGAGGCCGGCGAACATGTTGCCGTTGACGAACGCTCCCAGGTTGCCGAACATCGGCTTCACCACCACGTCCGGATGGTCGGGGACAATCGAGCGGAAGCGTTCTTTGTCGGCATCGGACGCCTTGGGCATCTCCATGGTTCTTCTCCCGTCAGTTGGGCAGTCTGGTTTGCAGGATATGCCCGCACCGCCGCCGGGGTACAGAGGTTCGGGCCTCCTGCCGCAGGTCAGGCGGATACGACGGCGTCGTAGGCCAGGACGGCCGATGCTGCGGTGCCGGCCCCGGCGGGGCTGATCGAATCAAAACGCAGGGTCCCGGCGCCGGGCAGGGCCACGGACTGGCCTTCGCGGAACGCCTGCTTGCGTTCCTGCTCCGCAGTCCGGATCCAGACCTGGATGGCCGGGGCGCCGTCGGCCACGCCGATCTTCACGATCCCCACCAGGACATCGCCGAACCTGGGCTGC
Organism: Arthrobacter sp. Cr_A7; assembly: GCF_029222765.1. Classification (NCBI taxonomy): domain Bacteria; kingdom Bacillati; phylum Actinomycetota; class Actinomycetes; order Micrococcales; family Micrococcaceae; genus Arthrobacter; species Arthrobacter sp. Cr_A7. Next base: position 13,264 of record NZ_JARHXQ010000282.1, read on the forward strand.
ATGCCCTGTTTAACTGTGACGAGCTGTTCCACGGCCATCCTTACTTCGTGTCCACGGAGTACACGGAGTCGAAGTTTTCCTTGTACTCATCCTCGGTCAGTTCCAGCGTCCCGGACTTGTGGTCGTCGTCGCCGCCCATGTAGCCGCCGGAGGGGCCCCACGGGTTGGCCAGGACGATGACCTTCTCGCCGTCGTCGTTGGTTTTCACATCGACCACAACGTAGGCGTGGTTGGGGACAACGTCGGTCCGGTTGACCTCATCGGACTCCCAGACCCAGTCGAAGTCGTCATCCTTGGTGTCTTCAGTCCCCACGGACACGGCTTGGCCGTCACCAAGCCTGTCCTCGATCTCATCCAGGTCCAGCTCGCCGTCCCTGTCCGCGGACCTTCCCGTCATGAGCTCCATTGCCTCGTGACTGAAACCGCCGTCGATGTCGTCATAGGAACCGCCCCGGTGCTCCGCCGCTGCGCGTTCGTAGATGGACAGCCAGTTCGGTTGCCCGTCCGCACCCCGGACACCGCCCTCGGTGGATTTGGCCTCGACGGTGACCTCCACGGGCTCGCCGTCCTCGTACAGGGTCACCACCCAGTGCGTGGGCGGATCTCCGACAGGCTTCAGGTGTTCGGCGAGGAACTCATCAAGTTTGCCTTCCCGCTCCAGCATCTGGGCAACCGAGCCGATTCCTGCCAGGAGCCAGCAGTCGCCGATCTGGCCCTGCTGGATATCTTCAGGGTCGCCGGCATCAGGGTCTTCACGGACATCGCCGGGGACGTCCACATCCGGGCGGTCCGGATCCAGCGGCCCCGGATCTCCGGGCGGGTTCGAGTCCGGTGTTCCCGAGGTGCCGGATCCCGTTGCCCCGGTACTCGCTTTGTCCTGCTGGTCCGCGTTCCGGTTCAGGTCCTCCGCCTGGCTCTGGAGATCCGCGGCAACACGCTTCAACAGCGGCCTGTGCTCCGAGTCCCACGCGGCTTGGAAAGCGGTGGCATCACGGCCTTCCCATCGGATCCGGGCCAGGAGTTGGCCCAGTTCCATGGACAACGCCGTCATCTTCTCGGAATGCTGCGACATCGTTTTGGCCAGTGCCCGCAGCTGTTCAGTATCGGCGCCGTAGAATCCAGGCATCCCGTGAGTCCCCCTTTGATGAGCTTCAAGCCACAGTCATGCTATTCGTGCAGCGGTGCATGCCGCGATGGGCAGAACTTCCCCGTCAGCCCGCGGGAATTTCGTTTGGATCGCAGGCCGGGGAGTCCACCGGGACGCTGATGCGAAGGTAGGCCGGGCTCTTGGATTCGATGGTCAGGGTGGCGCCGGCGGCGTCGGTGCTGCGGGCCACCACCCAGCCGCCGGCAACCGTGTCTGTGCCGTTGAAAGCGGGAAAGCCGTGCTGCGCCAGAACGGGGTCGCCCGCAGAGAAGATGTCAGCGAACTGGTTCGACGGCTGCACAACGTCCACGTTGCTTTTCATGGTTTGCGGGTACAGCATGCACCGGCCGTCTTTCACCCGGGCCAGAGTGGCGGGTTCGTCCACGGTCCAGCTGATATCCGGCATCTTCTCTTCCAGGGCGGCCACCATCCCCGCGCGCACCGCGTCATATTTAGGGAAGCTTTCGGCCACGGGAGCGGCGGACGCGGTGACTGGCGGGGGGCTGCTTGTCTCCGTTGCGGGTCCCTCCGGCGCGGTGCAGCCAACCACAACGGTTGTCCCCAGCACCAGGAGGGTTGCCAGAAAGTGTTGCGGCAGCCGGTTCGTTCGGCGGTTCATCGTGCCCCCAATTCTGATGACGGACCTCGTGAACGGCCCACAGGGAATGCTTTCACAGCTGCAGAGGATATGGCGATGGGGACAACAATCCGGATGACCGGGAGGGCGCCCTGTGACGTAGTTGGCTCGACCCCGGCGGAATCTCCTGTAGTGTGGTTCTTGTTGTTGTGTTTATGCAGTTGGTAGTTCAGGCAGTACGCGCGGTCGAAAGTCCGCGTTCTTCTGAAGTAGCGGTTTTTGAACACCCCACGCCGGAGGGCCCGAAAGTCGGGATTTTCCCTCCACCTTCACGAAGGACAAAAATAATGGCTACTGGTACCGTCAAATGGTTTAACGCTGAAAAGGGCTTCGGCTTCATTTCCCCCGATGACTCCTCACAGGATGTTTTCGCACACTACTCTGCGATCAACTCCAACGGTTTCCGCTCCCTCGAAGAGAACCAGAAGGTTTCCTTCGACACCGAGCAGGGCCCCAAGGGTCCCCAGGCAACCAACATCCAGGCTCTCTAATTTCCTAGAGTTCCGGGACCGTTAGGTTTCTTCAAGCAGGGTCTGCCTCCGGGCAGGCCCTGCTTTTGTTAACCCGGGTGTGCCGAAGGCAAATGGCATCAGCGGCCCCAAACCGCACAAGCGGCGCTGGGCAGCACCGTTCATGCGGTTCAGCGCCGTTCCTGGTTTCAACAGGCTCAGCCACAGTTCAGTCGGGCTACCCCAGCCCCATGGCGTTCCGGACCTCGTCCAGGATGTGGTGCATGGCACGTTCGGCCACCACAGTATCGCCTCGCGCCACCGCCGCAGCAACATCCTCATGCGCCTGCAGTGCTTCGTTCCGCGGCTTGAACGGCATCAGTCCCTGCTTGGTGCGGCTGGTGAGCACCTCGGCCACCATGCCCTCCAGCGCCCGGAACATCTCGTTGCCGCAGCTCCGGAGCAGCAGCTGGTGGAACTCGATGTCCGCCGCCAGGAAAGCCTGAAGATCACCGGCCTCGCCCAGCCGCCGCAGCTCTGCTCCCAGGGCCACCAGTTGTGCGCGTTCGGCGGCGCTGGCCCGCCGCGCCGCCCCGGCCGCGGCAATGGGTTCGACGGCGATGCGCAGCTCCGTCAGGCTGCTGTACTGGATCTCGCGCCGGTCCGACGCCAGGCGCCAGCGCACCAGCTTGGGATCGAAGACGTTCCATTGCTCGGGCTCCTGCACCACGATGCCCACCCGCCGGCGCGAATAGACCAGGTTCATCGATTCCAGGACCTTCATGGTGTCCCGTGCCACCGTGCGGGAAATTCCGTACTCCTGCTGCAGCCCCTCGAGGGTCAGCCTGCTTCCTGGCGGGAGGCTTCCGGACGCGACGGCGATGCCAACCGCCTCCAGAACGCGTTCATGCATCGCGGGGGAGGCCCCGCCGTCGTACGCGTTGTCCGCGTCCCCTGCTGTCGCCGTCGACATTGTTTTCGCCGCCTCTCTCCGCGCCGCAGCGCCCTTATAGGATAGCGAAAATCAGAAAAGGTATGACTTGTGACACCGAAAGATAGTATCTTTGGTGTCGAAAGGTGATACCTTATGGCGTAGCCCACTTCATTACGGGCTCGCAGCGAGCTTCTTCGAAAGCCAAAGACGTCTTCTCCGGAGGTATGAACATGCAGTATCCACCCACGCATCTTGTGGTCATGGGCGTTGCCGGGTCCGGCAAATCCACCCTGGCGGCGGCCCTGTCCAAGCAGCTGGGCTGGACCTGCGCCGAGGCTGACGAGTTCCACCCGGATACCAACATCGCCAAGATGTCCCGAGGCATTCCGCTGCAGGACGAGGACCGCTGGCCCTGGCTCCGGGAAATCCGCGACTGGATGACCGCCCAGGCCCAGGCCGGCTGCAGTACCGTCCTCACCTGCTCCGCGCTCAAGAAGAGCTACCGCCAGCTCCTGTCCGAAGCCGAAGGCCGTGTCCTCTTCCTCCACCTCGACGGCGGCGCTGACCTGATCAGCCAGCGCATGCAGGGCCGCGAAGGCCACTTCATGCCGCCCACACTGCTGCCCAGCCAGCTGGCCACGCTCGAGGCGCTCAGCCAGGAAGAGCTCGACGCCGGCAGCCTCCGCCTGGACATCTCGCGCTCACCGGAGGAGCTGGTCGCCGCCGTCGTGGAGGCCCTGAAGCTTCCCACCGGCCAGGCGCCCTGCACCCCCTAAGCACCCCCTCAATTCCCCACCAACAGTTCTGTTTCAAAGGAGAACCATGACCATCGAAGGATGGACCCAGACGCTGGGAGCAGGCCCCCTGCTGCTCATCGCCGCAGCCGCGATCGTCGTCCTGCTGTTCCTCATCATCAAGCTGCGCGTGCACGCCCTGCTCGCCCTGATCCTGGTCAGCCTGGCCACCGCTTTCGCCACCGGCATCCCCGCCAACCAGGTGGTCCCGGTGCTGATCAACGGCTTCGGCACAACCCTTGGCACCGTGGCACTCCTGGTGGGCCTGGGCGCAATGCTCGGACGCATCGTGGAAACCAGCGGCGGCGCCAAGGTGCTGGCCGACTACCTCATCGGCGTCTTCGGTGAAAAGCGCGCCCCGTTCGCGCTGGGCCTCGCTTCGCTGATCTTCGGCTTCCCCATCTTCTTCGATGCCGGCCTGGTGGTCATGCTGCCCGTCGTCTTCGCCGTCGCCCACCGCCTGGGCGGGGGAGTTCTCCGCTACGGCCTGCCCGCCGCCGGCGCCTTCTCCGTGATGCACATCTTCCTGCCGCCGCACCCGGGCCCGGTCTCCGCGTCCGCATTCTTCGAAGCCAACGTCGGCCTGGTCATGATCGCCGGCCTCCTCGTGGCCATCCCCACCTGGTACGTCACCGCCTACCTCTACGGCCTCTACACCGGCAAGAAGCTGGTCCTGCCCGTGCCCGAAATCCTGGGCCACGCCACCGCAGAAGCCGAAGCCCACCCGCCGCGTTTCCGCACCATCGTTGGCCTGCTGCTCCTGCCGCTGGTCCTGATCTTCCTCAACACCGGCCTGAACACCCTGTCCTCCTCCGGGGTCCTCGCCGAAGGCACCAAGGACCAGCAGTGGTTCCAGGTCCTGCGCACCATCGGTGAAACCCCGGTGGCCCTGCTGATCGCCGTGCTGGTGGCCATGTTCGTCCTGGGCGCCAAGCGCGGCAAGGACGCAGGAGCACTGGAGAAGCTGCTCGAGTCCTCGCTGGGCCCGGTCTGCTCCGTTATCCTGATCACCGGCGCCGGCGGCATGTTCGGTGGTGTGCTCCGCACCTCCGGCATCGGCGCGGCCCTGGCCGACGTCCTGGGCAACCTGGGCATCCCGCTCATCCTGGCCGGCTTCCTGATCTCCGCCATCCTCCGGATCGCCCAGGGTTCCGCGACCGTGGCACTGACCACCACCGCCGGCCTGATCGCCCCGGCTGTCGCTGCAGCCGGGCTGAACGGAATGCAGGTTGCCGCCATGGTCATCGCCGTTGCAGCCGGTTCCGTGGTGGTCTCCCACGTCAACGACTCCGGCTTCTGGCTGGTGGGCCGCTTCTTCGGCATGGACGTCAAGACCACGCTGAAGACCTGGACCGTGATGGAAACGCTGATCGGCGTGATGGGCTTCGCCATCGCCGCAGTGATCTTCCTGGTGGCCGGGGTCGCAGGCTAGCTTCCCTTCCCCAACTGAG
>NZ_JARHXQ010000283.1:0-8568 GCF_029222765.1 Arthrobacter sp. Cr_A7
GGTCACCGGACTGCCCGGTCCCGTGATCCACGACGTGCACTCGCCATCGCCCACCGCTTTGGTGCCCGCCGGCTGATTGCCCGCCCTGCCGCTGGTCCGGACGGCGCTGAAAGCACACGTGCCGATGGTCCCGACGGGCTGAAACACGCTCACTACTAGTGAGCATCCCACCGCGGAAGGTCATTACCTAAACGCTGGAGTTATTCGGTGCAAGCGCTTACAGTTGTGACGTGGTTCACAAGTCAGCATGCTGTCTTGTGAACCTGGCATCCTCGCCGCACAACCTTGCCACCGCAAGCCTGTACAGCAGCGCCGCTCTCCAGGAAAGGTATCAACCTTGATATTTCGCACGCCATCCAGCGCGCCCCCGTGCGCAAAAACAACAGCACGCCACACCGGAACTCCAGCGCGCACAGCCGCTTTCCGGTCGGCAGCAGGGCTCCTCGCAGCAGCTGTCGCCGTTTCCGCCGCAGTAATTCCCGCCCAGGCTGCCCCCGGTACAAAGGATCCGGGTTCGGTAGCCGCGACCCACTCACTCCGTGCCCCTGTCACTGACGAAAACTTCTACTTTGTCATGGCGGACCGGTTCAGCAACGGCAGCACCGCCAACGATCAGGGCGGCCTCGGCTCCGATCCCATGGTGTCGGGTTTTGATCCAACCAAGAAGGGCTTCTACAACGGCGGAGACCTCGCAGGCCTCCTGGACAAAATCGACTACATCCAGGGCCTGGGCACCACCTCCATCTGGCTCACCCCCAGTTTCAAAAACAAGGCTGTCCAGCCGGAGGACAAGTCCGCCGGCTACCACGGCTACTGGATCACCGACTTCACCCAGATCGATCCGCACCTGGGCACCAATGCCGAACTGAAGACCCTCATCGATGAGGCCCACGCCCGCGGCATGAAGGTGTACTTCGACATCATCACCAACCACACTGCCGACGTCATCGGTTACGAGGGCGCGGATGGGAAGGGCGCGCGCAAGGGCTACACGTCCAAGGATGCAGAGCCTTACAGGACCGCGGACGGCGAGGAGTTCGATGACCGTGACTTCGCAGGCTCTGACAGCTTTCCGAAGCTCGACCCCGCGGCGTCCTTCCCCTACGTTCCTGTCCTGCAACCGGGCGAGGAGGACCTCAAAGTTCCGGACTGGCTGAACGATCCCACGCTCTACCACAACCGCGGCGACACCACCTTTGCAGGCGAGGACGCCTACTACGGCGACTTCTTCGGCCTGGATGACCTCTTCACCGAGCACCCCGCCGTGGTGGACGGCATGAAGGACATCTACAAGACGTGGATCCGCGACTTCGGCGTGGACGGCTTCCGGATCGACACCATGAAACACGTCAACAACGAGTTCTGGCAGGAATTCGGCCCGGACGTCCTGAACTATGCCAAGGAACAGGGCAAGGACGAGTTCTTTATGTTCGGCGAGGTCTTCGACACCAGCAAGAGCTTCACCTCGCAGTTCACCACGCGGAACCAGATGCAGGCAGTACTCGATTTCCCGTTCCAGGATGCCGCCCGAAACTTCGCCTCGAAGGGCCAGGGCACGAAGAGCCTGGAGACCTTCTTTGCCGGCGACGACTGGTACACCGACGCCGATTCCAACGTCTACCAGCTGCCCACCTTCCTGGGGAACCACGACATGGGCCGCATTGGCAGCTTCATCGCCGCGGACAACCCCGGGTCAACCGACGCCGAGCAGGTGGCCCGCGACCAGCTGGCACACGAGCTGATGTACTTCTCGCGCGGCAACCCGGTGATCTACTACGGTGACGAGCAGGGCTTCACCGGCCCCGGCGGGGACCAGGACGCCCGGCAGACGCTCTTCGCCAGCCAGGTTCCGGAGTACCTTGACGACGACCTGCTGGGAACCGACGCCACCCACGGGACGGACAACTTCGACACAAGCCACCCCCTGTACGCGAAGATCAGTGAGCTGGCTGCCCTGACGAAGGAGCATCCCGCGCTGCGGGACGGCGCCCACCAGCACCGCTACGTATCCGAGGGTGCCGGAATTTATGCCTTTTCCCGGACGGACGCCGAAGACCAGCGCGAGTATGTGGTGGCACTGAACAACAGCGAGCAGGCCCAGACAGCGGAGGTGCCCACCTACATCAGCAAGCGCAACTACACCCGGGTGTACGGGAATGGGGCAGAGGAAGCCAAGACCTCCGCAGACGGAAAGCTGACGGTCACCGTCCCGCCGCTTTCCGCCGTGGTGTACCAGTCCTCAGGCAGGATCCCGCACTCAAAGGACGCTCCCGCCGTCGTCCTCCAGGAGCCGGCGGCGGTGCCCGGTGACAACGGGCGCCTCAAGGTGACGGCCGACGTCGGCGGTTCCTCGTTCTACGAGGTCACCTTCGAAGCGAAGAAGGCAGGCGGGGACTGGCAGGCGATCGGCACCGACGACACGGCGCCCTACCAGGTGTTCCACGATGTGGCGGACCTGAACGCCGGCACTGCTGTGGAGTACCGCGCCACCGTGCTGGACAACGGCGGACACACGGCCACGAGCCAGCCGCGCACGGCCAGTGTTCCTGCCCCGCTGCTGACTTTGCAGAAGCCCGTGGAGGGCAGCAGCGCCAAAGGCACGGTGGAACTCAGCGCCACCGCCGACCCGGAGAAGGCCAGCCATGTGGTGTCCTTCGAGCGCAGCGTGGGCGGCGGTGAGTGGACCGCCGTCGGAACCGACGATTCGTCGCCCGTCTACTCGGTAACAGATGACGTGTCCCGGCTGGCCGACGGCAGCACTGTGCGGTACCGCGCCTCCATGACAGGAGCCGGTTTCAACGTGGTCAGCGACGTGCGAACGGTGACAGTGGGTGACGCTCCGCAGCCGGACTCTGTGACGGTGGCCGGATCCATGAACCAGCTGATGGGCTGTACCGAACCGTGGCAGCCATCCTGCGCACAGGCCATGCTGAAGCTGGACCCCGCGGACAAGATCTGGCGCCTGACGGTGGACCTGCCGAAGGGACAGTACGGGTACAAGGCCGCGCTTAACGGCACCTGGGATGTGAGTTACGGAGCCGGCGGCTCGGCCGGCGGAGGGGACATCGTGCTTGACCACCCCGGGGGCACAGTGACGTTCCGCTATGACAACAGCACGCATGTCATCAGTGCCGTGTATGCATCCCAGCAGCCCTCGGCGGTGGCCGTGGCGGGCAGCCTCAACAAGGCATTGGGCTGCGCAACGGACTGGGAGCCCAGCTGCGACCAGGCCCAGCTCACCCTGGACCCGGCTGATCTCGTGTGGAAACTGACCGTCGGGAACCTTCCTGCGGGCAGTTACGAGTTCAAGGCAGCCCTGAATCGTACCTGGGACGTCAACTACGGCGCGGGCGGGGTGTCCCCCGGCGCCAACATTCTGTATGAGCACGACGGCGGACCGGTCACCTTCCGCTACGACCACGCCACCCACGTCATCACGGCGGGTTAGCTAACCGGAACAGCAGTAACGTAGGCCCGCTTCTACAAGCAACGCGGGGTCACTTTTGGCCGCTCCGAGGCATCGGATCGGGCGAAAAGTGACTCCGCGTTGCTGTGTGTCCTCTCTTGGCCTATGGGTGCAGGGCCTCCTCCACCGCCGCGAGGAGCGTGTTGAACCGCGCGTTGGCGGGAAGGTCGTCAAGGAACACGGGCCTGCCGTCCGGTCCACCCAGCGGAACCTGCCAGTTCGGGTAAAGGGCTTCCGTGGTTCCGGGCTGGTTCTGTACGCGCCGCTCCCCCACCGCATCCACGAGTGCCACGCCAAGCAATACCGACGGCGTCTGCGTCAGCAGCAGGTGCAAAGCTTCAATGGTCTGCTCCTCAGACGCGGAAGGTCCGCCGGCGGCGCCACCGTCGGGCAGGTAGCCCCGTTCCCGCAGCAGGGCGAGCATTTTCTCCAGGGAGGCGTTGTGCTCGGCGCGCTCCTCCGCTTCGGAGCGCTCCAGCAGGCCAAGCCGGCTTCGCAGGGCCACATGGTCCCCGGCGAGGTACCCGGCGGTGGGCGGCAGGTCGTGCGTGTTGACGCTGGCAAGCGCCTGCGTGCGGTACTTTTCGGGCGCAAGGGGCGAATCGCCGTCGTACTCGAACCAGAGGATGGACGTGCCCATGATGCCGCGCGCGGCAAGGTAGTCCCGCACCCACGGCTCGAAAGTGCCCAGGTCCTCGCCGATCACCACGGCGCCCGCGCGGTGCGCTTCGAGTGCGAGGATGCCAATCAGTGCCTCGTGGTCGTAGCGGACGTAGGCGCCGTCGCCCGGGGCATTGCCCACCGGGATCCACCAGAGCCGGAACAGGCCCAGGATGTGGTCCACGCGGATGCCGCCGGCATGCCGCAGCACCGTGGCCAGCATGTTCCTGAACGGCGCATAGCCGGCCTCGGCAAGACGCGCAGGGTGCCATGGCGGCTGGCCCCAGTCCTGCCCCTGCTGGTTGTACATATCCGGCGGTGCCCCAACGCTGGTGGCGGGAGCCAGCACATCATGCAGGGTCCAGGCGTCGGCGCTGCTGTGGTCGACGCCGACAGCCAGGTCGTGGACCACGCCGAGGCGCATTCCCGAGCGCAGTGCGGTCCGTTGGGCGTCCTCAAGCTGCTCGTCGCAGATCCACTGCAGCCAGCGGTGGAAGCCAATCCGGTCGGCGAGTTTTTCGCGGAGGGCCTCGGCCTCCGGAGTACCCAGGGCGCAGGCGGGATCCTTCCACAGCGGATCATTCGGGGCGAGGTCCTCCCGGATGGCGGACCAGAGCGCAAAGTCGTCCAGGCCACTGCCCGAAATTCGGCAGAAGTCATCAAAGGCGGCCTGCCGGGCCGGCGACCGGCGGGTGTGGTACAGCAGTTCGAGGGCCTGCAGCTTGGCGGCATAGACCGCGTCCCGGTCCAGCCGGTTGGCGTCCTTGTTCAAGCCGGCCACCTCCTCATGGAGCCGCTCCACCAGGGCGCGCTTGCGGGGTTTGAGGTAGGCCAATTCCGGGATGGCTTCGATGCGGATGTACAGCGGGTTGAAGAACCGCCGCGTGGACGGCGAGTACGGCGAGGGCTGGACGGGCGGCACCGGTTCCGCAGCATGCAGCGGGTTGACCAGCACGTAGTCGGCACCCCGGGCACCGCTCAGCGCGGCCAGGTCAGCCAGGTCCGCGAAGTCGCCGATTCCCCACGACCGCTTGGACCGCACCGAATACAGCTGCGTCGCCAAGCCCCAGCCGCGGCGCTTTTCCAATCCTTTGGCAGTTTCCAGCTTCGCGGGAACCACCACCAGGGTGGTCGACGCGCTGATGCTTTCGGATTCGGCGTGAAGCGTGTGCCAGCCCAACGGCAAGTCCTGCGGAAGGGCAAAAGTGGCGCGGCCGACGGACACGCCGTCCACGTCGCGGGGCTGCATTAAGACATCCTGCTGCACAGCTTTCCGGGTGCCCGCCCCTCCTTCGAGCGTGATGGTGAGGTCCGCCGTGGCACCGTCCGGCACATGGACCGGAACCTGCGCGGGTTCACCCTGCTGGATCACGACGGCGGGAGGCAGCATCCGCCGCCAGGGCGCCAGCTCCGCTTCCGCAAGGGCTGCCTGGATCTGCTGGTTCGTGTGGGCCTGGACGCCAAGGGCAGCCAGGACTTTGATGAGCGTTTCTTCGGCAACGGCATGCGGCAGCCCATCCCAGCCTTGGAATGAGGTGCCCACTCCGTGCGCGTCGGCCAGCTGTTGGAGGAGGTGGGGGTCCACGGGTCCACGTGCTTCAGCGTCTTGGGCAGCACTTCCGCGGGCACCGGCAGGACCATTCGGTGGATCCACCGGCATCCCTGGCCGTGGTGCGTGCTGCTGGTCTGAAGCCGTCATGCGTGTCCGCCTCGTCTGGTGTGATGGGCCCGAACTTACAGTGCTGCTTGTTGTACCGGCGTTTGCACCCCGCGCACAACCGTTGGTTCAGATTATTGCAGGGCGGCACGGAGACGAAACCGGGCCGCTTCACACCCGGGCTTTCAGCCGTCCTGCCGCAACCTTCCGCTGCGCCTAGCCGGCGTCCGGCGCAGGCCCGGTGGTCCTGCGGATCATCAGCGTCGGCTGGACCAGTGCGGCTTGGGGCTCCTGGCGTCCTTCGATCCGCTCCACCAGGAATTTCGTGGCCAGGGTGCCCATTTCGAACCCGGACTGGTCCACGGTGGTGAGGGCAACCTGTGGAAGAGATGCAGCACGGGCGTTGTCGTAGCCGACCACCGAAAAGTTCTCCGGAATGGGCAGACCCAGCTCGAAGAACCGGGCAAGCACACCGAACGCTGCCATGTCGGTTCCGGTATGCACGGCAGTAGGCGGAGTGTCGCGCTTGAGCATGAGGTCAACGGCTGCGGCGCCGCCTTCGTGGTTCCACCGCGATTCGATCACATCCACTTCCTTCTCCAGGCCGTTGCGCACCATTGCCTGAACGTAGCCTTCGGCACGAACCGACTGCGGCATGGTGCTCTCGTTCTTCTCCCGGCCGACGTGCTTCAGGTGCGCAATCCGGCGGTGGCCAAGGGACACCAGATGGTCAACAATCAGGGCACTGCCGGCGATGTCGTCACTGGCAACCGTGTCATAACCCTGGCCCGGGCCGTGGCGCCCGAGCACCACGGTGGGGGTGCTTCTGCCGATTCTCTCCAGCTCTTCCTCGGGGCCGAACGGGGCAATCAGTACCAGCCCATCCATCTTCCTGTCCAGCATGGCATCGATCATCTGCTGTTGCTGGGCCAGCCCCATGTCCGCCTCGCCGATGAACACCTGGTAGCCGCGGCTCTCCGCTTCAGCACGGATGCCTTCAATCAGGACGGTGACGAACGTATTGGAGAGATCCACGACGAAGACGCCCAGGGTGAAGCTCCTGCCGCGCATGCCGCGCGCCAGGGCCGAGGGGCGGTACCCCAAGGCTTCCATCGACTCCTCGACGCGCTTTTTCATAACGTCGCTCACGCCGTACGCGCCGCGGAGGACCTTGGAGACAGCAGCACGCGAGACACCCGCGTGCTCGGCAACATCACTGATAGTTGCCCGCTTCTGCTGCCCGTCCACAACGTCCCCATCCGATTGGTTTCTAAAGAAATTGTAGACTGATCTACGAAAATCCCTTGCGCCTTGAACGTGGCGTGGCTTACATTAAAAACGTAGACCGATCTACAAGAATTCCCGGCAGTCATCGCTCAGTAATCGGAATGCAATGACTGCCTTGAAACGTTCCACAGGACCCGTAGCGGCCTGCGGCTTTACGAGGAGGTAAAGATGAACACCACCCCTAAACGGCGCTGGCCCGTAATCGCCGGAAGCGTGACGGCAGCAGCACTGATCCTCACCGGCTGCTCCGCCGGCGGAGGCGAAAGCAGCGATGCCAAGACCATTACCTGGCTCGTCGACAACACCGAGAACACCATCACCTACGCGGAAAAGCTCGCCGAAGACTTCAACACAGCCAACCCGGACATCAAGGTCGAAATTGAAACCCGGCCCCAGGGCGGCGACGGGGACAACATCGTCAAGACGAAACTGGCCACCGGCGATATGGCCGATGTGTTCTCTTACAACACCGGATCGCTGTTCCAGCAGATCAACCCGGAGCAGAACCTGGTGCCCCTTACCAGCGAGCCCTACATGGATAACGTGTCGGATTCCTACAAGCCTGTCGTCACGTCCGGCAGCGAGGTCTACGGTGTCCCGGTGGGAACCGGCTCGGCCGGCGGCGTCATGTACAACAAGAAGGTCTACGAACAGCTGGGCCTTTCCGTCCCCAAGACCTGGGACGAATTCATGGAGAACAGCCGGAAGGTCAAGGACGCCGGCATCGATCCGATCATCCAGACGTACCAGACCACGTGGACATCCCAACTGTTCGTCCTGGGCGACTTTGCCAACGTTGCCGCGGCCAATCCCACCTTTGCGGAGGACTACACGGCGAACAAGGTCAAATACGCTACCGACCCCGCCGCCATCAAGGGCTTCGAACACCAGGAGGAAGCCTTCAAGGCCGGTCTTTTCAATGAAGATTTCGCCTCTGCCACCTATGCCCAGGGCCTTGAGAAGCTGGTCAACGCGGAAGGCGCCCATTACCCGATCCTCAGCTTCGCGCTGCCTGAGATCCAGGTCAGCTACCCGGACAAGATCAATGACCTGGGCATCTTCCCGCTTCCCAGTGATGACGCATCCAAGAACCCGTTGACCGTCTGGCTGCCCGGCGGCGTTTACCTGCCCAAGTCCACGCAGAACGTGGAGGAAGCCAAGAAGTTCCTGGCCTTCATTGCCAGCAAGGAAGGCTGCGATTCCCAAACCGAAGCCGTGGGCGCAAACGGCCCCTACCTGGTGGAGGGGTGCGACCTGCCTGATGATGTCCCCGCTGCGGTGAAGGATATGCTGCCGTTCTTCGAGGACGAGAGCAAGAACAGCCCGGCCCTCGAGTTCCTTTCCCCCGTCAAGGGCCCGGCCCTGGAACAGATCACCGTCGAGGTGGGTTCGGGCATCCGTTCGGCCAAGGACGGCGCCGCCCTCTACGACGAGGACGTCAAGAAGCAGGCTCAGCAGCTGAACCTGCCCGGCTGGAACTGACCTCCGCCACCAACCC
>NZ_JARHXQ010000284.1:0-3986 GCF_029222765.1 Arthrobacter sp. Cr_A7
GGTGGGCTTGATCCAGTACTTCTTCGACTGCCCAACCGAGAATTCGTAAGTCGAAGTCGTCCTGCTGGTTCAGGTCCTGGACGAAGGCGTCGAACTCGAGAAACTGGGCGTTACCGCCGTTGCCCCAGTACTTCAACCACAGATCGTGAAGGTAGCCCTCGTCCAGTTCAATGAGATGTCGTGCCGTGAGTCGTGGATCTTCCATGATGGGATCCCTCAATGCGGCCGGGCTCTTGGCGCGCGTTCGTTGTTTCGCGGTTGCCGCCACTGCCGGAGCTACTCCTCATGCTGTCACGTTCGATAGTCGAGGTCGAGGTCTGGGACTCCATTCTGGTCAGGGGTTCTTGTATTCCGGACTCTGGGAGTTCCGAGTTCGACGGTTCCTCCTTGGTGTTGGCTGCGCAGCTTATACATTTGCGCGAGTTTCATCTCGGCGCTGTTGAGGGTTACGCGCAGGCCTTCGACGTCTCCGAGCCAGCCGTGTTGCTTGGCCTCGGTGATGCGCTCCCGGAGGTTGTCGATGATGTCCTGAAGCCGGTCGATTTGGGTGGGGTCGGGGCGGAGGAGTGCGCAGCGCAGGCAGGCGTGTTCGTGTTGGCAGCCGGTGCCGTAGGCGCGTCCGCAGCTGCCGAGGCTGAGTTTGCGCTGGACGAAGTGGGCTTCGAATTCGTCCCATTCTGCGGCGGTGGGTTCGCGATATTCCTCGGTCGGCCGGGTGACGCGTCGTTTTTCAATGAAGGTGCGGTGGTGCCGGATGATGTCCTGGGGATAGATCGCTGCGTATCCCTGGGTTGTCGCCAGGCTGGCGTGCCCCATCAGGACTTGAACGATGTGGGGTGGCAGTCCGCTGGCCAGGGCTTCGGTCGCGAAGATGCGGCGGAAGTCGTGCGGGGTGAATCTGACCCGGGCGCCGCCGACCTTGATGTTTGCGCGCTCTGCCAGGTCGTTGAGCAGGGCTGCGATGGTGGCCGTGGACATGACCCGGAGGGGCCCGGCCCCGTAGCGGCGGACAAACAGGTGAGGCATGGGTGAGCTGAGCACTTTCTCGCCCGGGTCCCAGCGCTGCGTCAGGGGCACGCTGCCCGTTTGTGGCTGGGTGACTCGGGAGAGCACGCGGTAGAGGATGTGCACCAGCTCGGGGCTGGCCACCATCAGACGCTCGGTGTCGGTCTTGCTTGGGGCGAAGTGCAGCAGCGGGATGGTCTCACCGGTCGCCGGGAGCTTATAGGGCTGGATGCTCATGTGCACGAGTTCGAGGACTTCCTCGATCCGGGCGCCGGTATGGCGGAGGGTCTCGACAAGGGCCCAGGTCCAGAAGGCGTTGTCCTCTTCGAAGGACAGGTCGCGGTCTTCGCCGTTGCGGCGTATCCGCACCGGCGCATCTTCACTGCGGCGAAAGACTTCCCATGCCCGGCCGTCCACGTCGATGGTGTTCCCGGCGCCCGCGGCGAGGGCAGCGGTCAGGGCTGCTTCCGCGTCGCGCAGCGCCTGCTCGGCTGTCTCAACCATTCGGGGCAACACCGGAGCCAGTTCGCGGGTGCGTTGCTGCATCGTCGCGGTGGTGGCTCGCCGCTGTTTGAGATAACCCCGGGTCTCTGCGTAAGTAATCGGGCTCGGGGCAGCCCACTGGGCCCAGTATGCGTCTTCGAGTGCCCACTGACTGATGTCGAGGTAGAACGCGCGGACCGCGTAGTAGATGCCGTGGTGACCGCGGCGCGTACTCCCGTCTGGATTCACTCGGCTCCTGGTCTTCCAAGCCTCGGCCTGCTGCTGGGTCAGCGCGAAGGAGCTTTGGTCTGGGTGGTGCTTCAGGATGTCCGCGAAGAAGACACCGGTCAGGTTCCTGGCCAGGCCAGAGAGCGAGGAGTAGTCCAGCGCGGCGGACCGGATCTGCAGGTAGTGGATGAGGGGTTCGCGGCATGGCCCGGTAATTCCGGAGTAGTCGACCATTTCCTCGACGGTTCGTTGTCCGACCCGCCGCCGTGATGGCATGTCCTGGGATTCGTGGCTGATCCATCCCAGGCCGTGCAGGACGGGCCATATGGCGTTCAAACCGCTCCGGCTGAGATTGATCAGCCTTCCCGGCAGCTGCGTGCTGTGCTCGAGGATGTCTTCGGCTGTGAGTTGCCGGATCGACTTGCCGGTGTGGGCCTGGACGCGGCCAAGGGTGAGCAGCCCGTTGTTTGCCTGCACCGGGGAGACCTTCGCGTCTATCAGGGCCTGTTCGATTTTGGCGGTATTGGCGGGATCCCGGAAACGGCTGAGTGCTTTCAAGAAGGCAAACCGCTGGCCGGCAAGCCAGCGATGGGACGGACGGAAGACGTCCATCGCCAGTATCGGGCCCATCGCGGCGTTGAGCGCTTCGATCTCATTCTTGTTCTCCGCGTTCTTAGTAGCGGCCCCGTTGATCGTGGTCCGCCACGTGAGGGTGTCAGGCCCAGTTTGGCTCTCAAACAGCGTCCAACGGTCCTGCCAGGTTTCACCCGGCAACTGATCCAGATGCCGCAGGATCCGCCGCATTCGTGCCCGGTGGCGTTCTGCCCTGGGCCAGTACCGACCACACTGCTCGAGCTGGTCAATGATGTCCTGAATGCTTGCCCCCGCCAGCGGACCCTGGGGGATGTCCGACGGTGACGGAGGCTCTTGCTCCAGCGGCGGCAAAGGGGTGAGATCGTTCCAGCTCCGCCGTCCGGTCTGGATACTACGACCCGCCGCGGTCACTGGTTCCCCCAAAGCACGCTCAACTCATCAGGGTTATAGCGCTGGCCGACCGGTGCCGTGTTCTCGGCAACCGGGGACCTGGTGGTGATCTTGGTGCGGTAGTGCGCAATGACGTCGTCCATGTGCGGGGTGGAGTAAACAGTGGTCGTGTCCAACGACTTGTGCCCCAACAATTCCTGGACCTCGTGAAGGCCCATGCCTCCTTCCAGGGCACGGATCGCGAACGTGTGCCGCAGGTCGTGCAGCGTCCAGTTCGCCCCCAGCGAACCATTGCATCGCTTCAGGACCGCCCGCATGGCCTCATAGCCCAGTGGACGTGGTTCGCCGCGCAATGTCAGCCAGACCGGCTCATCTGCCCCGGCCACGCCAGCTTCCAACTGGTAGAGCCGAAGCCAAACGAAGGCATCCGGCGCGGCAGGAAGCCACTGCAACTGACCGCCCTTGCGGTAAACACCGATCAGCTGATCACCGACGTTAATCCGGTCACCCGTAAGTCCGAGAAGCTCGCTGGCCCGCGCACCGCTGCTGACATAGAAGGCCACCAGCGCCCGGTCCCTGTTCGAGCGCAACCGCCGGAACAGGTCATTGAACCGCTCATCCGGGATCGACCGAGGCACCCTCCGCGCCTCCCGCTGACGCAACGGCTGACGCCGGACCAACGCAAAGTCCCGGCCAGGATCATGATGCGCGTGCGCACGGCCGCGGCGCAGGTCAAAAGGGTTCACGACAGGGCCCCGGCCCTGCCGCAGCTGGTAAGCATAAAAGGCCTTACAGACAGTCGTGGTGTGGTTGATCGTCGCCGAGGAGTAGCGCATCCCGGGATGCCTCTTGCCCGTAACCAGGTTCCGGCTCGGCCGCCGCTCCGGCTCGCTGCGGTTCCCCACGAACTTCTCAACCTGACGGGCCCACAACACAAAGTCCCGCGCCTCAAGGGCGCTGGCCTGATCCCACCTGACCCCGACTGCCCACAAAAACCGAAGGAAACGGAGCAAAGACAAAGCATAGGTCCGCACCGTCCGGGGCGAATAGTCGCTGGCAACAAGCTCCAGGAAGTAATCCGTCGCAGGAGCAAACTCCACACCCGCCGGATCCACAATCACGAACCCCGGGATACCAGGGCGAGTAGCGACCCGCCCGACTTCTGCAACGGTCAGGCCCTCCATCCTGCGCGGGGCAGAGACATGATTCGTAAGATCCACGACAAAAAGCATCCCGCCCAAGATCTCCTCAAGCACCGGCGACACGCGTCGTTAACCGTGCACTTA
>NZ_JARHXQ010000285.1:0-1666 GCF_029222765.1 Arthrobacter sp. Cr_A7
GGTTGGCGTCATGGATCAGGTTCAGGGACTGGTAGATGGCGTTGGCGCTGCCGAGGAACCAGCTCTTGCCCACGCGCTGCTGCGCGGGAACCGAGGCAACGTAGTTGCCGAGCTGGGTGGACATACGCCAGGTTTCGGAGATGTGCCGGTCCAGGCTGTGGGACTTGTACTGGGTCAGGACCACGATCTGCAGGTAGCGGGAATTCACCAGGTTGGACAGGGCGAAGTCGATCAGGCGGTAGCTTCCCGCGAAGGGCACCGCCGGTTTCGCGCGGTCTGCCGTCAGTGGCATCAGTCTGTTTCCCTCGCCGCCTGCGAGGACAATGGCCAGGACTCTTTTGTTCAACGGCATAATGGTCGCTCCTGTACGCCTTCGTAACTCCCCAAGACAGTCCGGCATGCCCGGACTCCTTCACACTAGAACAGTTATGCGTGAAGGACTACCTTGGGTCTTGTGCGAATAGACATTGTGACTAAAGAGTTTCCGCCGGAGATCTATGGTGGCGCCGGGGTCCACGTGGCCGAATTGAGCAGGGTGCTTAGTAAGCACGTTGACCTGCAGGTACGTGCATTTGGGGCTCCCCGCGACGCCGACTATCATGGCGCGGCGGTGACGTCCTACTCCGTGCCGGAGGATCTTGGCTCAGCCAACGCAGCCGTGCAGACGCTGGGGGTGGACCTGCGGATCGTACCGGACGTCGAAGGCGCGGACCTGGTCCATTCGCACACCTGGTACGCCAATATGGCCGGGCACCTCGCCTCGCTCCTGCACGGCATCCCGCACGTGCTGAGCGCCCACAGCCTGGAACCGCTGCGCCCGTGGAAGGCAGAGCAGCTCGGCGGCGGATACGCGCTCTCATCCTGGGTTGAGAAAACTGCCTATGAGGCCGCCGCGGCCATCATTGCGGTCTCCGAGGGCATGAGGCAGGACATCCTGCGCAGCTACCCCAACGTTGACCCGGCCAAGGTCCGCGTGGTCCACAACGGCATTGACGTCGAACTGTGGAACCGTGACGAGAATGACGACGCCATCCGCGCCCTGGGCATTGATCTAGCCAAGCCGAGCGTCGTCTTTGTGGGCAGGAACACGCGCCAGAAGGGCGTTCCCTACCTCCTTCGCGCCGCCGCCAAGCTGCCCGACGACGTCCAGCTGGTCCTGTGCCTCGGCGCGGCGGACACGCCGGAACTTGCTGCGGAGACCGCCCGCCTGATCGAGGAACTGCAAAGCCAGCGGACCGGCGTCGTGCTCATTGAACGCATGCTGCCCCGCAATGAGCTGATCCAGGTGCTGAGCCACGCCACCGCCTTCGCCTGCCCCTCCATCTACGAGCCGCTCGGCATCGTCAACCTTGAGGCCATGGCCTGCGGGGCTGCGGTCGTTGCCAGTGCCACGGGCGGTATCCCCGAGGTGGTGGACCACGGAAAGACGGGCCTGCTCGTGGACCTGGAGCAGGTGACGGACGGCACCGGCACCCCGCTGGACCCGGAAAAGTTCGTCAGCGAATTCGCCGCGGCACTCACCGAGGTGGTGTCGGACCCCGAGCGTGCCCGTGCCATGGGGCAGGCGGGCCGGCGGCGCGCCGAGGAGCACTTCTCCTGGGAATCCATCACGGAAACAACGCTCGAGGTGTACCGCTCGGTGCTGCCGGCACAGGGCTGACCGCCG
>NZ_JARHXQ010000286.1:0-21031 GCF_029222765.1 Arthrobacter sp. Cr_A7
GGTTTGTTGCCGTAAGGAAGAGAAATTACCAGCCACGCTCAGCGAGGCGGTGCGGCTGGGGGATCTCGTCCACGTTGATGCCCACCATGGCTTCGCCGAGGCCGCGGGAGGCCTTGGCGATGACGTCCGGGTCATCGTAGAAGGTGGTGGCCTTCACGACGGCGGCCGCGCGCTGGGCCGGGTTGCCGGACTTGAAGATGCCGGAGCCGACGAACACGCCGTCCGCGCCGAGCTGCATCATCATGGCGGCGTCGGCCGGGGTGGCGATGCCGCCGGCGGTGAACAGCACCACCGGAAGCTTGCCGGCAGCGGCGACTTCCTTGACCAGTTCGTACGGTGCCTGCAGTTCCTTGGCCGCAACGTAGAGTTCGTCCTCGGGCAGCGCAGCGAGCTTGGCGATCTCCGAACGGATCTGGCGCATGTGCCCGGTGGCGTTGGACACGTCACCGGTGCCGGCCTCGCCCTTGGAGCGGATCATTGCCGCGCCCTCGTTGATGCGGCGCAGTGCCTCACCGAGGTTGGTGGCACCGCAGACGAAGGGAACGGTGAAGTTCCACTTGTCGATGTGGTTGACGTAGTCAGCCGGGGTCAGGACCTCGGACTCGTCAATGTAGTCCACGCCCAGGGACTGCAAAATCTGGGCCTCGACGAAGTGGCCGATCCTGGCCTTGGCCATGACCGGAATGGAGACCGCGTCGATGATCTGGTCGATCATGTCCGGATCGGACATGCGGGACACGCCGCCCTGGGCACGGATATCGGCCGGAACGCGTTCCAGCGCCATCACAGCAACAGCACCGGCGTCTTCGGCGATGCGGGCCTGTTCGACGTTGACGACGTCCATGATGACGCCGCCCTTGAGCATCTCAGCCATGCCCCGCTTCACGCGGCTGCTGCCCGTGACGCTGTTCGCGGACGAACCGGCTTCGCTGCTTACATCAGGTGTAGACACAAAAACCCCTATGGGTAGATAGATGACCTTCGCCGGGCGTGCAGGCGGCAAGTGCCGGACTGTGCACACACGGATTTGCCGGATCCATTGACCGGGCAGTCCTAATACTAGTCCCCCCGCGGCCGGCCGGCTTAATCATGCTTAATCAGCCGGTGACGGTTCCGCCTGGGCCTGCCTGCGGACGGAAACCACGCGCTGCACCACGGTGACGAAGCTTGCCAGCGCGAGCAGCACCAGGGTCACCAGCAGCACCACCGATGGAAGGCCCAGTCCGGTGAACCCGGTCACCACCAGGACCGAAACCAGGCGTTCGGCGCGCTCGGCTATCCCCACATTGGCCGTGAACCCGAGCGATTCCGCCTTGGCCCTGGCGTAGGAAACCACCATGCCCAGGACGAGGCAGACCATGGCGGCTATGGCGATGGGGGTATCTGCGCCGCCGGTGAAGAACCACACGGCCAGCCCGGCGAAGAGCGCGCCGTCGGCAATCCGGTCGAGGGTGGAGTCGAGGAAGTTTCCCCAGCGGCTCTTGACGTCCTGCATCCTGGCCATGATGCCGTCCAGGACGTCGGAGAAGATAAAAGCCGTGATGAAGAGTGTTCCCCACCAAAGTTGCCCCAGCGGGTAGAACACCAGGGCTCCGACCACCACACCGGCCGTACCGATGATGGTCACTGCGTCGGGCGAAACACCAATCTTCAGGAGCCAGCGGGCAAGCGGAGTGAACAGGGCGGTGAAAAATCCGCGGGCGTGCCTATTCAGCATCCGTCTCCCCGGGCCAGGCGTCGGCCACCTGCTGGCGGACCTCGTCGAGGGTCTGGGTGATGGCCTTGGTCTGGGCAATGATGGGGAAGAAGTTCCCGTCCCCGCCCCAGCGCGGAACGATGTGCTGGTGCAGGTGGGCGGCGATTCCGGCGCCGCCCACCACGCCCTGGTTCATGCCGAGGTTGAAGCCGCCCGGGTTCGCCACCTTCCGCAGGACCCGCATGGCCGTTTGCGTCAGGTCGGCGAACTCCGCCGTCTCCTCCAGCGTCAGGTCGGTGTAGTCCGGGATGTGCCGGTAGGGGCACACCAGAAGGTGCCCGGGGTTGTAGGGAAAGAGGTTCAGCACCACGTAGCAGGTCTTCCCGCGATAAACGATGAGCGCGTCCTCGTCTGTCCGGCCGGGCCCCACGCAGAAGGGGCAGTCATCTTCATTCTTGAACTGGTGCTGCCCGCCCTTGATGTAGGCCATGCGGTGCGGAGTCCACAGGCGCTGGAAGGCGTCCGGGACACCGGCGAGGTCAAAGTCGTCGGTAACGCCGGCATCACCTGGATACCCGGCGCCTGTGTTCTCCTGCACGGTGCTGTTCCGTTCCCTAGCTGGTCCGGTTACGGACGGCTTCCGTGATCCGCTTGACTGCCTCTGCAACCGGCACGCCGTTGTCCTGGCTTCCATCACGGAAGCGGAAGGACACGGCACCGGCTTCGGCGTCGTCGCCGCCGGCGATCAGGACAAAGGGAATTTTGTCCTTGCTGGCAGTACGGATCTTCTTCGGGAAGCGGTCCGAGGACGTGTCCACCTCAGCGCGGATGCCAACCGCCTTAAGCTGGTCGACGACGTCGAACATGTACTCGTTGAACGTCTCCGCCACCGGGATGCCCACCACCTGGACGGGGGCCAGCCAGGCGGGGAAGGCACCGGCGTAGTGCTCGGTGAGCACGCCCATGAACCGCTCGATGGAGCCGAACAGGGCACGGTGGATCATGACGGGCCGCTGCCGCGTGCCGTCGGCCGCCTGGAATTCGAGTTCGAAGCGTTCCGGCAGGTTGAAGTCCAGCTGGATGGTGGACATCTGCCAGGTGCGGCCGAGCGCGTCCTTTGCCTGGACTGAAATCTTGGGACCGTAGAAAGCTGCTCCGCCCGGATCGGGGACAAGTTCCAGCCCTGACTCCTGGGCCACCTCGGCGAGGGTCCTGGTGGCTTCCTCCCAGGTGGCGTCGTCGCCGACGTACTTTTCGGGGTCCTTGGTGGAGAGTTCGAGGTAGAAGTCGTTCAGCCCGTAGTCCTTGAGCAGGCCCAGGACGAAGTTCAGCGTCTTGGTGAGCTCGTCCTTCATCTGTTCGCGGGTGCAGTAGATGTGGGCGTCGTCCTGTGTCATGCCGCGCACCCGGGTGAGGCCGTGCACCACGCCGGACTTTTCGTACCGGTAGACGGACCCGAACTCGAACAGGCGCAGCGGAAGCTCACGGTAGGAGCGCCCGCGGGACCTGAAGATCAGGTTGTGCATGGGGCAGTTCATCGGCTTCAGGTAGTAGTCCTGCGCCGGCTTGCGGATGGTGCCGTCGGCATTGAGTTCCTCGTCGACGCGCATCGCGGGGAACATGCCCTCCTTGTACCAGTCAAGGTGGCCGGAAACCTCGTACAGGTGGCCCTTGGTGATGTGGGGGGTGTAGACGAACTCGTAGCCGGCTTCGACGTGGCGCTGGCGCGAGTAGTCCTCCATCTCCTTGCGGATGATGCCGCCCTTGGGGTGGAACACAGGCAGGCCGGAACCCAGCTCGTCCGGGAACGAGAACAGGTCCAGTTCGGAGCCGAGCTTGCGGTGGTCGCGGCGTTCGGCCTCGGCGATCCGCTCCTGGTAGGCCTTGAGGGCATCCTTGGTGGGCCACGCCGTGCCGTAGATCCGCTGCAGCTGCTGGTTCTTCTGGTTGCCCAGCCAGTAGGCGGAGGATGAACGGGTCAGGGCGAAGGCGTTCGAGATGAGCTTGGTGTTGGGCAGGTGGGGACCGCGGCAAAGGTCGCACCAGACGGTGGTGCCTTCCTTGCGTTCCACATTGTCGTAAATGGTGATGTCGCCTGCGCCGACCTCGACGTTGACGCCTTCGCCGGCTTCGGCGGCCTCGTTCTTCTTGCCCAGCAGCTCGAGCTTGTAGGGCTCGTTCTTCATGGCCTCGCGGGCTTCGTCCTCGTTGACCACGCGGCGGACGAACTTCTGGTTCTGGTTGATGATCTTCTGCATCATCTTTTCGAGGGTCTTGAGGTCCTCGGGGGTGAAGGGCTCCGCGACGTCAAAGTCGAAGTAGAAGCCGTCCGTGATGTAAGGGCCGATTCCGAGCTTGGCGTCCGGGCGCAGCTGCTGGACGGCCTGGGCCATGACGTGGGCGGTGGAGTGGCGGAGCACGTTCAGCCCGTCGGGGGAATCGATGGTGACGCCTTCGACGTCGGCGCCCTCCGGAAGTTCCTGGTCCAGGTCCTTCAGCTCGCCATTGACGCGGGCCACAACAACGTCGCGGCGCTCAAAGAAGAGTTCCGCACCGGTTGTCCCGGTAGTCACCTTGGTCTCTTCGCCATCGACGAGAAGGGTGATCTGCTGGGCATCTGACACGGGTGTCTCCTATTCAAAGTTAAGGCTTCATAGCTTGTGGCGTACGGGGACCACAGCCAGCCATCGTCAATGCTATCGGTTCAACTGAGGGCCGACCAACGCGGCGCACGGCATGCTCAGCCGTTAAATCCCGTGATGGCGAGGCTCCTGCTGATCCCGTCCAGGGGGTGGGGCACATCCTGTCCGGGCGTGGAGGGTTCAGGAAACGGCAGGGTCCCGGTCCTGCTCAGGTCCCAGGCCATGCTGGCGCTCAGGCTGATCCCCCGCGGGCCCGTCCGGCGCGTGGTGCCCCGGATCAACAGCAGCCGGGTGCCAAACAGGAGCATGCCGGCTTTTTCCTGCGCTTCGTGGAAAAACACCGAATCGATGCATCCGGTGCCGTCGTCGATGCTGATGAAGACAACCCTCCTGCCGCCCCTCATGGGAGGCGTCTGGGTTGCAACCCGCACGCCGGCCACCAGCACTTCCGTGCCGTTGCGCAGGCCAAGGAGTTTGTCTGCAGTGATGACGCCCAGCCTGTCCAGCATGGGCCGGTGGCTGTCCATCAGATGCGAGCTGACATCAACCGCCATCAGGTCAAGCTCCGCCCTGACATTGTCCACCAGCGTGGGTGCCGGCAGCTCCGGGCTGACGTTGCGCAGTTCAACATCGCCCAGCGGGAGGGACAGTTGCCCCTCAAGGACTTCAACCCCCTTTTTGCTGCTGCTGGTTGCCTGGAGCTTCTGCAGATGGTGCACCAGGTCAGCCCTGTTGGCCGTGCCTCCTGCCTCCCGGTGCAGAGAATCGAAGGCGCCAAGCTGCGCCAGCCGCTTAATGCTCGGCTTACTGATTCTTGACCGTGCCCGAAGGTCTGCCAGGGAGTCGTAGGGCTGGCCTGCGACGATTCTTTTCAACTCCGTTGCAGAGAGCCCGTAAATCCCATTAAGGCTCAGCCGGATCCCCAGCTTGCCGGCATCCTGCCCTGACCTGACCCGTTCCACCCGGTATTCGGCTTTGCTCAGGTTAATGTCCAGGGGAAGGATCGGGATGCCAAGCCTTCGCGCTTCCGCCACCAGCAGCCGCTTGGGGTACATCCCGGGATCATGCTCCCACAATCCTGCAAGGAATGCCTCGGGATGGTGCGCTTTCAACCATGCTGACTGGTAGGTGGGGACAGCGAAGGCAGCTCCGTGCGCTTTGCAGAACCCAAAGCTGGCAAAGGACTTCAGGGTTTCCCATACTTTGTCGATGACGTCGAGGGAAAAGCCCTTGGCCTTTGCGTGCTTGCGGAAATACTCCTCAACCTGGGATTCGCCATCCTCGCTGCTGAGGGCCCGGCGGAACTCATCGGCCTTCGCAAGCCCGCAGCCGGTCATCACGTCGAATGTCCTGAGGATCTGTTCGTGGAAAACCGTCACCCCGTGGGTTTCCTGAAGAACAGGCTTCAGGAGAGGGTGCGGGTAGACCTCGGGGGCGAATCCGTGCCGGTGTTCCAGGAAGGGCCGAACCATGTCAGATTTCATGGGCCCGGGACGGAACAGCGAAATATCGATGATGAGGTCATTGAACTCCCGCGGCGCCATCTTGCCGATCAGTTCACGCTGGCCCGGGGATTCGATCTGGAAGCAGCCAAGGGTGTGCGTGCTCCTGATCAGCTCGAACGTGGCTTCATCATCCAGGGGCACTGCATTGAGGTCGATGTGGCCGTTGTCCGCGATGTAGTCAGGTCCCGACCCGTCCTGCCCGGGAGAATGGTTCCCGGCCGCCACCACGTCCTCCTTCGAGGGATGGATGCGGATGATCTCCCGGACAGCAAAAGCCATGGCACTTTGCATCCGGACACCCAGGACATCGAGCTTGAGCATGCCCATGGGATCCATGTCGTGCTTATCGAACTGGCTCATGGGCAGCCCGAGACCGCTGGGCTGGACCGGGGTGCGGTCCAGCAGGGTGGCATCACCCAGGATCACTCCGCAGGGATGCATGGAAATGTGGCGGGGCAGCCGGTCAAGGCGTTCAGTCAGGTCAACCAGCAGGTCCAATTGCTGGTTTCCGGCAGCATCGCGTCGCTCAACCCTTCCGGCAAACTCCCGCAGTTCAGGTTTTTCCTGCAGCGCCTCCCGGAATTTGCCGGCCGAAAAACGCCACAACTGCTTGGCGATCTCCCCTACCTCGCCGTCGTCCATGCCCAGCGCCATTCCGGCGTCGCGCACGGCACCCCTGGCGCGGTAGCCGTTCTGCATGCTCATCAGCGTGACCCGTTCGGCACCGAACCTCTCGAAAATCCGCCGGTACACGTTGTGGCGCTCCGCGCTTTCGACGTCGATGTCTATGTCCGGAAGTGTGGCACGGTCCTGGGAAAGGAAGCGTTCAAAGATCAGGTCATGCTGGAGGGGGTTCACCTGGCTGACATCAATCAGGTAGTTCACCAGGCTGGAAGCCCCCGACCCCCGGGCAGCAGCACGGACGCCCATCTCCTGGATCATCCGTGACACTTCAGCGACGGTGAGGAAGTAGGAGGAGAAGCCAAGATTCCGGATGATGCCCAGTTCATGCTCCAGCCGGGTAAGCATGGCCCTCTCCCCGGCTCCGCTTATTCCGGGGAACCTCCTGCCGATTCCGGCGTGGCAACGCTGGACCAGTTCATCATGGGGGTCCTGGCTGATCCCGATCACCGAAGCCTCCGGAACCACCGGTTGTTTCCACCCCATGTCCGCAGTGGGATCGATCCGGCACAGATCGGCGAGCGCCTCGGTTTGGGTCATCAGTTGTTTGAGGTCTGCGGCGCCAAATCCTGCTGCGGAAATGATCTCCTTGCCGAGCTGGAGCATCTGGGCCGATGTTTTCAGCCATCCCTGGCCGGTGGGCTGCAGCAGGGGCTCCCTGGCAAGTTCCGGCAGGGACTTCAGGGTGCGGGCAGAGTCAAGCACATCGGCAGTGGGCGCTCCATCAGCGGCGCAGTACCTGACGGCGTTGGTCAGGATCGCCGGGATGTGGTGTTCCTCGGCGAGCCGGAGCATACGCACAGCGTGGGAGGTACTCAGCGGGGAACCTGGGGGACTTAGCTGCGAGACAATCTCGGCAACCACGGTCCCGCCGGGCATGACGTCCAGCCACTGCTTGAACAGTGTCCGGGGCCGGAGGTATCTCCGCCCTCCCATGGCCAGGCCGACGTCCGAATCCGGCCCGAGCAGGACGGTCAATACCGGCTTGAGTGTGTGGGGGTCAAGGGTCCGGGAGGCAAGCTCGGCGCGCGTGACAGCCACCGGGACGGCTCCCCCGGACTTCCCGGAGGTCCGGGCATGGGCATCAGAGACCAGCCGGCATAAGGCACGGTACCCTGCCCCGTTGTTATGGCCGCGTGCAAGCACCACCACCCTGCCCGCCACCTGGGTGCGGTGATCGCCGTCGTCGTCAAAGACTGCAAGGTCCACCCCCACAATGGGATCGATTCCTGCCGCCATGCATGCCTTGAGGTGCTTGATGGTCCCGTACAGGCCGTCACGGTCAGTGCAGGCGAGCGCTGTGGCACCGTCAGCTGCCGCGCTTTGGGCAAGTTCTTCCGGCCAGGAGACGCCGTAGTGGGCACTGAATGCCGTGGAGACGTGAAGATGCGTAAAGCTCATGCTGTTGTGGGTCGGAGGCCGTCATGGATCCGCAGCAGCCGCCAGCGGCCGCTGCCAATGTGCCGGGTGAGGTCGAGGGTGAGCGGTTCGTCCTGCTCCCGGCCGGTGCGTTCGCGGCCGTCAACCGGCAGTACCTGGACACGCCAGATCTCGTGGTCAACCACTCCCTGCCCGCTTCCAAGCGGTGCACGGCTGACTTCATCCCACCATTGCCGGCGTTCATACCAGCGGACGGGTTCAGCACAGACAGTGTAGGAACGTCCTGACCAGGTAAGGCTTACCGGTTGGCCGTCAGGAGCGCAGGCAACATCAACGGATTCGCTGAACATGCCCATGGGCGCCTCCCGGTGAAACTGAAACTATTCGAATATGTATTCGAACATATCCAGTCTACGCCCGGTTCCCGGCCAACGCATCCACAGGTGGGCAGGGAAGCCTCGCCGGCTTCCTCCGTTTCCTCAGCACAGGGGTGGACGGACCGTACGCCAGGGAGCAGGATTGTGCCATGGACACCAAAGACGCACTCCTCAAGCAGGTCAGCATCAAAGCCCAGGACTCAACCCTGGTGGCCACCTTCGATCTGGACGGTACTATTCCAGGCTCCGGCGCCTACGTGGTGGGGCTTGTCGCGGCCAGCCCGGACTACTCCTCCCAGCGGCGGCTCGGCATTGAATTCATGAACGGCGAACCCATCGCCTTCTACTCGTTCAGCCACGAGCAAAGCACGGAAGAGAACTACGACCTCTCGGGCGTAACCCACTCAGAGAACTCCATCACCGGCCATTTTCCCCTCGCGGCCATTAATGGGCTCGGAAAGTCACACGTCATGACAGGCTTCAGCGAGGCGGACGGCCGGGAATTCCAGTCCGGCGTTCCGGTGGATGAAGCACTGTAAGAAGGCGTGAGCTGACCTGTAAAGGGTCAGCTGTTTTGTTTGTGGACCCGCATCTCGAGCTCGATAAAGCCGGAGATCATGGCGCGGTAGGTCGATTCGACGATGTCCGGATCGATGTCCTTCTTTTCGGCCGCGGACCGGACATGCTCGATGATCCGTTCCACCCGCCCCGGCGCGCGGACTTCAGCGTCGTCCCCCTTCAGGGTTCCGGCGATGCGGATCAGCCGTTCGCGGCGGGCGATGAGGGTGACAATCTGCTCATCCACTTCGTCAACAGCAACCCGGACGGCAGCGAGCTGTTCCTTGTCGGCCAAAGCGTCTCTATCGTTTCCTTGAATTGTTGCCATCGTCTGACAGTATCGAAGCATGCAGCCCCGAGTCGACTTCATCTCATTAGGTGTCCGCAGCGTCCCGGCGTCCCGCGCCTTCTATGTTGAGGGCCTCGGCTGGCCGGTCCACCATGAGGTCCCGGGCGACGTCGTCTTCATCCAGGTAAACCACGGCCTGGTGCTCTCCCTTTGGGACGCCCGGCAAATGCAGGCCGAGGCGGGCGTCAGCGCCCCGGGTCCGGTGTCGTGCATCACCTTGAGCCACAACCTTGCCAGCACGGAAGAGGTGGACCGGGTCATGGCGGAGGCAGCAGCAGCGGGGGCCGCCATCATCGCCGAGCCGGTGACGCAGCCCTGGGGCGGCTACAGCGGCTACTTCGCCGACCCCGACGGTTTCCGCTGGGAAGTTGCGTACAACCCCACCTGGGCAGTGGACGACGGCGGCGCGGTCACCGTATAGGCCGGCGCCAGCGTTGCTGGGGCTGCTAGAACAGTGCCTCCACCGGCTGGATCAGTTCCGGCCCGTTGTTGCGCACGTTGCCTACCTCCTTGCCCACGGACTCCACCCGCCAGTCCGCTGCCACGTCCTTGACCCCCGCCCGCACCAGGTCCACCAGCCCGGCGGCGTCGTCCACGTCGGGATCGAGCCAGGCCCGCATGGTCGCCTTGTCCATGGGCAGGGGGACCCGGTCATGCAGTGCGGTCAACTTTCCGAAGACCGTCGATTCACTGCCCGGAGGCGGCGTATCGGTCGTCAGGATCGACGTGGACAGCAGCCATTGCCCCGGTTCCCCGGCCGGGACGGACGGGTCCTTCCACCATTCGTAGAGCCCGGCAAAGACCAGGCCCCGGTTCTCTCCGGGATGCACGTAGTAGGGCTGCTTCGATTTCCCGGGGCCCTGCTTCCATTCGTAGTACCCGTCTGCCGGTACGGCACAGCGCCGGGACTGCACGGCCTTGCGGAAGGCCGGCTTCTCCAGCACCGATTCGCTCCTGGCGTTGATCATCCGTGACCCGATGCCGGGATCCTTCGCCCAGGAAGGGACCAGGCCCCACTTTGCAACATGCAGCTGGCGTACCTGCTTACGGGCCGGGCCGTCGTCGATCAGCCGTTCCAGGACGATCGGGACATCATCGGTGGGCGCCACGTTCCACGAGGGCGGGATGCTCACCTCGTCCTCCAGCTCGGCGTCGAACTCTGCCAGGAGGTCCCCCACGGCACGTGCCATCACATAGCGTCCACACATGGCTCCAGCATGCCATCGGCGCCACATACTGTCATCCAGGCGGCACCGGGACCTCCGCACAGGGGGAATACCGGGCGGCGCGCTACCGTTGACAGGAACGAAACCTACATCGACGCAGAGGAGAATTCTGTGGACTTCACTCCCGAATCAGGCACCATCACCATGTTTTCCACCACCTGGTGCGGTTACTGCAACCGGCTCAAGAAGCAGCTGGACGCGCAGGGCATCGGCTACACCGAGATCAACATCGAGGAAGTGGAGGGCACGGCCGAACTCGTGGAGCAGCTGAACGGCGGCAACCGCACCGTTCCCACGGTCCTGTTCCCGGACGGCACAGCCGCCACCAACCCCTCCGCCGCCGAGGTCAAGACGCGCCTGGCAGCATAACCACCGCGGCCGCCCGGCCGTTCGAACCGTTGCGGGTCATGCCCCCAGGCTGCTGAATGAAGCAGTTTCCAGGGTGGCATGGCCCGCATACGTCTGCAGGACTGCATCCACCACGGCCTCCACCTTCAAGTTGGGAACCAGGTCGTCCACCGCCCCGGCCGTGGCAGGGTCCCACTCCAGCCCCAAGGCTGCGTAGCTGTCGGTCAGGACTTTCCGTATCGGTGCGGAGTTTTCCACCACGATCACCGAACTGAAAAGCCACCCGCCGGCAACCACCCGCTGGGCCGTGCCCACGAGTTTCACGCGGTGCGCCGGGCGGGCGGGATCAGTGCCGTGCACGCTGAACTCTCCGGGGCAGTATTCACCGGGTATTTCCCCGACAGCCGCCTGCACCCCTGCCCTGCGCAACGCCTGGGCAAACAACTCCCCGAAGTGCCCGAACCGGGTCTTGGAGCCGGCAATGGCATCCGGGTCCGGCTCGATGTGGTCCACCACCAGGGTCCCCTGGTGGTAGGCGGCGGCGCGTCCCCCGGCCCTGCGCACCAGCGGCTCGAAGCCGTTGTCCCTGCATGCCTGCGCGGCTGCTTCGAATCCCGGCAGGCGGGTGTCGCGCTGGCCGAAGGCGACGGTGGGGGCGGGCCGGTAGAGCCGCAGGGTTGGCCCGATCTCCCCGGACTTGGCCCGGGCCAGGAGCTCCAGCCCGAATTCCAGGTCACGGCCTGCTCCCAGCGAGGCTTCCTGCCGCACCACTGTCAGTGTGCGGGGTCCCGGACCGGCGTCATGCATGTTGCTAGGCTCCCTTGTGGTCTTGCTGTTCCTTGTTGTTGCCGCCGCGTTCGCCGTGGATTGACGCCGTCTGGCTCAAACTCGGCCCCGTTCTACCGCAGCCATTTCGGGGAGCTGCCGGCGGACAAGCCCCACCTAGGTTACGCCGTAGCCTTCCAGGTCATTTACACCGCGCCATCGTGTTCCACACGGTTCAGCCTCCCGCATCACAGGCCGCGGCGCCCCACCCACAGGCCGTGGAACAGCGGGACCACGGATGCTGCCATCAGCAGGTTGCCCAATGCGGAGTCATCCGCCCGTATCAGGGCCCCCGCAATGAGAAGGGCAGCGAAGACCACGGCCGACGCCGAACGGCGGGCCGTGCGGTCCAGCCGGGCAACCTGCCGCTCAAGGCGCGGGTTGGCAACAGGGAGGTTCCCCTCCTCAGCCCGGGTGATGAGCCCGTCCAGCCGCCCGGGCAGCCGAAGGGCGAGTCCCCCGGCATCAATCGCCTGCCGGGCGGCGTCCTGCACGATGTTGCCGCGCTCGTCACGCAGCAACCGGGCCGCATACGGTTCCACCGAATCCCAGAGGTTGTAGCGGGCGTCCAGGGAGCTGCACACCCCCGAGGTCAGCGATACTGCGCGGATGATGAGCAGGAAGTTCTCCGGCAGCTGGAATGGCAGTGAACGGACCACGTCGCCGAATTCCACCGCGAAGTCACGGAACTCGCGTGGATCCACCTCGCGGAGTTCCGCGAAACCCATCCCACCGAACCGGGCGAAGAGATGCGTCATGGCCCGCTCCAGCTCCACGGTGTCGGCCGCCGGTACCAGGACGCCCACGTCACGGATGGCGGCAACGAGTCCTTTGCCGTCACGGGCTGCGGCAGCGATCAGGAGCCTGCGCAGGCCGGTGCGGGCTGAGGCTGTGACCTCGCCCATCATGCCGAAATCGATGAACGTCAGTTTCCACGGGTGTTCCCCGGCTCCGGCAGCTGCGGGAGTGACGAAGATGTTGCCGGGGTGGGGGTCGGCATGGAAGAAGCCGTTGGTGAACAGCTGGTCGAACATGACCGCGGCGAAGACGGGAGCCACCGCCGCGGGGTCGATGCCGGCCGCACGAAGCGCAGCCGCGTCGGTGATCTTGATGGCCGTGACATCCTCGAGGGTGAGGACGCGGCGGGTGCACCGCTCCCAGACGGGCAGGGGCACCTGCACTCGGACGTCGCCGGCAAAATCGGCGGCGAAACGCTCGGAGCCGGCAGCCTCGTGAAGGTAGTCGATCTCCTCAAAGCTGGTCTGCGCGAATTCCTCCAGCAGGGCGGGCATGTCGGCACGCTCGGACACAAACCGGAAGTGGCTGAGCCATCCGGCCACCCTGCGCAGCGCGGCCAGGTCGACGTCGACGATCGCGTCAATCCCCGGACGCTGCACCTTGACCACAACGTCCTTGATCCCGAACTCGTCGGCGTCGTCAGGAAGGAGCCGTGCACGGTGCGCCTGGCCCAGGGATGCGGCGGCGAGCGGAGTTTCCTCGAACATAGCGAACGCCCGCTCAAGCGGGAATCCCAGCTCGGACTCGGCAAGGGCGCGGATGGCGGGGAAAGGGACCGGCGGAACCTCGTCCTGAAGGCCCTCGAGCTCCTCGGTGATTTCGGGTGGCAAAACGTCAAGCCGGGATGACAGGAACTGGCCCACCTTGATCATCAGGCCGCCCAGGTCCACGGCCAGGACATGGAACCGCCGGGCGAAGCGCTGCATCCTCGGCGAACGCGTCCGTGCGGCAACCCTGGCCAGCCCGATCCTGGGGAGGAACAGTTCGAACCACCAGGTGATTGCCAGGTGCCAGGCAGCGAACCGGAGGATGCGGCGGTAGCGGGCACGGGTGTTTCCCGCGCCCGGTGCCGGAGCGGACCGGCCCCGGCGGATGGACGGCACCCGCGTCAGTCCTGGGCGAGAATCGAGTACATCCGGCGGCGTGCCTCCTCGAGGACCGCCACGGCCTGCCTCACCTGTTCGGGTGATCCCGTGCGGTTCACCTGCGCTGCTGCCTGGGCGAGCTCAACGCCTGCCTTGGGCAGGGACATGAACTCGGCTCCGCCGTGGGGGCCTGCTGCGTCCCATGGAGCCGATGGGTGGTCGCGGGCAACTTCCTCCCGGCCGGCTTCGGTGAGGCTGTAGATCTTGCGGCCGTTGGATTCCTCGGCACTGATGACGCCCTCGTCGGCCAGCAATTGAAGCGTGGGGTAGACGGAGCCCGCGCTCGGCTTCCAGCTGCCGCCGCTCCGGTCCTCAATTTCGCGGATGATCTGGTAGCCGTGCATGGGGCGCTCTGCCAGCAGGGCCAGCACCGCCGCCCGCACTTCGCCCTTGCCGGCGCGGGTGCCGGCGCGCTTCTCGAACCGGGAACGCAGTTCGTCCACAGCCTGCCACAGGCCGTCGATATTGGTGCCGCCGAATCCATATGCCGGGTACGAGCCACGCATGATGGTCTCCTCTGTGAATCGCGAACGATATACAACGATACTTAACGATACAACCGGGGAGGCCCGGCGGGGCGGCCGTCAGAGGAGTCAGGTCCTGCGGAGCGTCAGGATCTGCTCGGCGCGTCCGAACGGGCCCTGCCGGTCGTGCAGGATCGTTGACGTCAGTCCAATCCCGTCCCGGCCGAAGGACACGGCGTTGTCCAGGCCCAGCCACTCCCCCTCCGGGCGGCGGTACATGTGGATCTGCAGGTCCAGGTTGGGAAAGGCGTAGCTGTCCTTGCCGGGCGGAACCCGGGCGGCGATGCCGTTGGCTGTGTCCACCAGCCCCATCAGCCGGGCCAGGTCGCTGCTGTCGTTCCGGTCCGTCAACGGATGGTCGGTGCGGAGCCAGACTTTGCCGGCACCCGGCCGGTGCCCTTCGGCCACGCGCATCTCCAGGGACCTGATGTAGCCGCCGGGCCAAATGGCGGAACCGTCATAGGGTTTGCAGTCGTCGGGCCCGGGAATGGCCGTGTCCTCGATGGCTGCCACCGCGGCGGTATCGCTGGTGATCATCCGCCACGCCGTGGCGCGGATGGCTGTCCGGCCGTCGGCAACGAGTTCGGCCTGCAACAGCTCGATGGTCCGCCCGGGCCGGAGGGTTGAGGTTTCGATGTGGAACCCGCCGCCGGGGATCAGCCCCAGGATCTCGTAGCTCAGGCGTGCCATCCGCATGTCCGCCCGCGGCTGGTGCCGTTCCAGGGCATCAGCCATCAGGCCGGACGCAGGTGCCATGTGCTGCTCGTGGACGTTCCAGGCGCCCTGCGCGTGGATCGTGGAGCGGAAGCGGCCACCGCCCAGGTTTTGGTAGTAGGCATTGCCGTGCGCCAGTTCGGGAAGCTCTTCAGTCAACGGTGACCTTTCGGCGGATCTCAGTGAATTGGCACTAACTCTATCCGCTGGGGCCGGAGGACCGGCCAGCGGGTCGGATTGAAATGTTTGAACGTGGAGGAAGGCAGCGGACTAGACTCAGGAACTGGTCCTGTCAGCATCCCTCGGAAGAGGTGTTCCATGCGCGTCATCAGCTACAACCTCCGCAAGCACAAGGCCAGCGGCGAGCTCCTCGCCCTGGCCCGGAATCATGACATCGATGCGCTGTGCCTCCAGGAGGTGGATTCCAGCGACCTGCCGGAAACCCTGGGCCCCCTGCACCTGGCGGACACCACCAAGGGCAACCGGCTGGGTTTGGCCATCTACTACCGCACCAGCCGCTTCACCGCGCTGGACACCCAGTCCTTCGCGCTGAAGAAGTCGATGCATGACAGGGTGCTGGCACCGGCCCATGAGAGGCTGATCGGAACGCGGGTGATGGACAATGACACCCAGCATGAACTGGTGATCGGATCGTTCCACGCCGCCCCGCTCACCGCGTCCAATTCGCTTCGCCGCAAGCAGATCCATGCCGCCCATGCCGAGCTGCTGAGCATGGGCAAGGGCCTGATGACCCTGATGGTGGGCGACTTCAACTACCCGTTCTTCACCAAGAACCTTGATATCCACATGAAGAATTCGGGTTATGCGCTGTCACTGAGTAACCGCCGCACCTACACCCGGTACAAGGTGTTCAAGGGCCACTTCGACTTCGCGACGTCCCTGGGCCTGGACATCCAGAGCGTGGAGACACTTCCGCGCGGCAACTCGGACCACCTTCCCATCCTGGTCACCGCCGAATACGGCCCGGACTACTAGGCAGCGCCCTACGGGGACGCCAACCGCTCCCGCAAGGCAGGCCATGCCGCCGCGAATCCGGGGTGCAGTTCCTTCGATTCCACCTCGCCCAGCGGAACCCACAGCAGTTCAATGCTCTCGGGATCGCTGATCACCGGATCGAAAGGCTCCCGCACCAGCACCACGACGGTGGTGTAGGACCAGTAGCCGAGATCCAGCACCGAGGTGAAGAGCACGTCCACGCCCGCAGGCGGCACCGCCGCTTCCTCAAAGGCTTCGCGGAGGGCCCCGTCAACGGGTTCTTCGTTTTCGTGGAGGGCCCCGCCCGGCAACCCCCAGGTCCCGCCGTTATGGCTCCAGACAGCCCGATGCTGGAGCAGAACGCCTTTGGACGGGTCATAGGCAAGCACTCCCGCAGCCCCGAACCGGCCCCAGTAGCGGCCGCGCTCCCCCTCCACCCAGGCGTCACCGGGATCCCGGGGACCGGTCCGGACGGGCGGAGTGGAGGATGCTGCGGAGGCCGGTGAATGATCCATCACGCCAGTCTGCCAGCTCATTCATCCTGGGCCCAGCACACCGCCCGGCCTCAGGTGCCGTGCCCGCGCTCGACGGCGAAATCGCCGCCGGGATACATGATGGTTTCGTGTCCGTCGTCAAAGCGGACCAGGTAGGGCGGTGTTCCGCCCTGGCCACGCACTTCAACGATCACCCCGTGACGGTCCGTGGATCCCACAGTCCTTCCGTGGACGATGATCCGGTCACCCTGCGCTGCCTCCATGGCAATCACCTCCAGCCCCCAGATTACGTCCACGCGGCGGGCCGGAACAGGCCCCGCATGGCAGGATTTCCCTATGCCGCTCAGCCTCCTCCTGATTGCCGATACCCATGTCCCCAAACGGGCCAGGGACCTTCCCGCCCAGGTATGGTCCGCCGTCGAGCACGCCGACGTGGTGTTCCATGCGGGGGACTGGGTGGAGGCGGCATTGCTGGACCGGTTGGAACAGCGGAGCCGTTCCCTGGTGGGCGTGTACGGGAACAATGACGGCCCGGACCTGCGCAGCCGCCTCCCCGAAACGGCGCACATCACCCTGGAAGGCGTCCGTTTTGCCATGGTGCATGAGACCGGGCAGGCCAAGGGGCGGGAGTTGCGGTGCGAGGCCCTTTTCCCGGATGCCGATGTCCTGGTTTTCGGGCACAGCCATATCCCCTGGGACACAACCTCCCCAAGAGGCCTGCGGCTGCTGAACCCGGGCTCTCCCACGGACCGCCGCCGGCAGCCCGCCTGCACTTTCATGACGGCGACCGTCGACGGCGGCAAGCTCGCGCAAGTGCGCCTGGTAGAAGTCCAGCGGGTGTAAACACGGGTTGGCAGGTGGCCGCTCGATGCCTAGGCTTGAACGGTAAGCATACTTAGCTTTTGGAATCCACCAACCACCAGGAGGACCACCATGACAGACCAGTACACCTTCCGTAATCCGGTCACCGCCTACGAGCAGATCTCCCCGCCGGAACAGCACCAGCCCGAGCCCGGCCTGGATGCGGAGCTGACGCCCAAGGCGGACCTCGGGGAGGACACCTACCGCGGCACCGGACGGCTGGAGGGCCGCAAGGCGATCGTCACGGGGGCGGACTCCGGGATCGGCGCGGCGGCGGCCATCGCGTTCGCGCGGGAGGGCGCCGACGTTGTCCTGTCGTACCTGCCCCAGGAGGAGGAGGACGCTGCCCGGATCGCCGGCATCATCGAAGCCGCGGGCCGCAAGGCCGTCAAGGTTCCCGGGGACCTCAAGGACCCGGTGGTCTGCCGCGAGGTCGTGGACACGGCGGTGGCTGTCCTGGGCGGCGTGGACATCCTGGTCAACAACGCGGGCAAGCAGGTGGCGCAGGAGGAGCTGGCCAACATCACCGACGAGCAGTTCGACCACACGCTCAAGACCAATGTGTATGCGATGTTCTGGCTGACCAAGGCCGCGCTGCCGCATATGCCTGCCGGCTCCACCATCATCAACACCACGTCCGTGCAGGCCTACAACCCGTCGCCGACGCTGGTGGACTATGCCACCACCAAGGCCAGCATCAACAATTTCACCAAGGGCCTGGCCCAGCAGCTGGCACCCAAGGGCATCCGGGTGAACGCCGTTGCGCCAGGGCCCATCTGGACCCCGCTGCAGGTCAGCAGCGGCCAGCCGAAGGAGGACCTGCCGGAGTTCGGGCAGTCCACTCCCCTGGGCCGCGCCGGGCAGCCGGCGGAACTTGCGCCCGCGTACGTGTTCCTCGCCTCTCCGGAGTCGAGCTTCGTCATTGGTGAAACGCTGAACGTCAACGGCGGCAGCCCCACGCCGTAGCGCCTATGCGCCGTCCTGTTCAGCCAGCAGGGCGTCAGTGGCTTCGTCCGGCTGGCCGTCGAAAAACTGGGCCAGGACGGTTTTGAACACCGTTTCGCCGGGCGCGGCGCGGAGGAAAAGCGTCATGGACGACTGCAGTTTGCGGGCGTCGATGCCGCCCAGGATGTCCTCTGCGGCGCGCCCGGCGTGATTGGTGAGTGCCTGGGCGCATTCGAGCAGGCGCGGTCCCAGCACGTCGTGCTCAAGGTATCCGCGGGCTTCGGCCAGTGAACTGATGGCGTATGTCCGGGACGTTGGACTGTGCCCCAGGCCCGCAATCTGCGGAAAGATGAACCACATCCAGTGGCCGGATTTTCGGCCCAGTTGCAGCTCTGCCAGCGCCTGATCGTAGGTTCCGCCGCTGTCCTGCGCCGAGACGAAGCGTTCCAGGTCAAAGGGCTCGTTCATGGGTGTCTCCTTGTGGTGGGGCTTCCGGTCTGGCTTGCTGGTCAATCAGGGCCGCTGCCTGGCGCAGCCGGGTGTCCGGGTCCTTCCGCCACCGGGCCAGGACGACGTCCGCCCGCTGCCGGTCCCGGTCAGCCAGCCCGGCAAGCAGCGGCACCACCACATCGGCCACCAGCGGATCGGCGAGTTCCCGGGTCTGCGCGGAGCGGAGGAAGCCCTCCATCCGGGTCAGGTCGGAGTGCCGGAGGACACCCACCCTGGACTGGAGCAGCACCACGGCCGCCAGCCGCCGTTCGAAGACGGGCCGGGCACCCGGCTTCGGCTGGCCCCACAGGGCGGAGGCGAGCAGCACCACCCCGTCATGGTCCAGGTCCTTGTACTTCCGGAGTGCATCGCGGACGGTTCCCCGGACTGCGCCCACCGAGGAACCGTAGGAGGCGAGGGCCCCGCCCAGCCTGCTCCCGACGTCGTCCGCCCGGTACCAGGCACCCTCATTCTGCAGCGTGCGGTCAACGAATCCTGCCGCAGCCGTGACAGTGTCCGCGGTGCTGCTCACTGCCGGCCCGCCGCAGCGTGGTTGATGCAATACGGCGTCCAAGGCCGGGCCTCCAGCCGCCCTTCGGCTATGGCTTCACCGCAGACGGTGCAGCTGCCGTAGGTCCCGGCCGCAAGGCGTGCGAGGGCGGCCTCCACCTGGTCCAGGCCTGCGCTGCTCTGTTTCAGCAGCGCCGAAGCCTGCGAGAGTTCGAAGGCGATGGTGGCGCCCTCCGGATCGTGTTCGTCATCCACATTCGAATCCTGGCGGGCCAAGTTGGCCGAGGCGATATCCGCGCGAAGGGACGGGAGCAGGGCCACCTTCCGTTGCCGCTCCTCCTCGAGCATGATCCGGAACCGTTCGAAATCAGGCATGTGAAAAGCGTAACCGCCCGTGCATCCAGTGCGGGTCAGTACCAGTTTTTAGCCACGGAGTGGTTCCAGGCCGCGCACGGCGAGCCATACCGTTCACGGATGTAGCCAAGGCCCCATTCGATCTGCGTGCGGTAGCTGGTGAGCCAGTCGCCGCCGGCGCTGGCATACTTGCCCGGCGGCAGCGCCTGCGGGATTCCATAGGCCCCGGAATAGGGGTTGGTGGCGGTGGTCAGCCAGTTGGATTCCTTGGTCCAAAGCTGGGCGAGGCACAGGAACTGGTCCTAGCCCCAGCCATAGGCGCCCAGGCGGCCGGAGGCATAGGTCTTTGCCCCCGCCGGATCGTTGACGGCGCCGCCGGGCACGGAAGGTACGACGACGGCGGGCGGGCCGGGCGGGACAGCAGGCGCCGGCGGAGGTGCTGGAGCGGCGGGAGCCGCCGGGACAGGATTCGCCTGTGCCGGATTAGGAGGGGCCGGATTGGGAGGGCCGGGGTTCAGGAGCCCGGGATTCGCGGCCGGCGGATTCCGGGTTCCGGCACCGGCAACACTGGCGCCGGCTGCCGCCTGCTGGCGGGCCTGTTCCTCGGCGGCTGCCCGCTTTGCCGCCTGGGCTGCCTCATAGGCCGCGAGCGCCGCCTGGCCCTGCCGGTACTCCCCCTCCACTGCCGCCGTCGTCCCCTTGAGGGAGGCAAGCTGTGCGGTCAGTTCCCCGCTGCGCCGCTGCTCCTCCCCGATCTGTCGCGCCACGGCATCCTGCGCGGAACGCGCTGCGTCCAGTTTGCTCTTTGCCTCCTCGGAAAGGCGCTCGCGCTCTGCCCTGGCAGCCTTCTCCTGGTCGGCCAGCGAGGAGGTGATTTTCCCGGCGGCCGCCGCCTTGTTGACGAGGGCTGCAGTCTTGCCACCCACAATGTGAACAACGTTGAGTCCATGGACGCTGTTGGCCTCCAGGGCGTCCAGGGCCACGAAGAAACCCATGGCTGTCCCGCCGGTGCGGTAGGACTGGGCGGCCAGCGCGCCGATCTCCCTCCTGTGCTGCAGCAGTTCACCGTTTGCCTGGGTAGCCTGCGCGGCCAAGGCGTCCACCCTGGCCGTGGTGGACTGGAGGGCGGCGTCGGCCACGGCATAGTCCGCAGCCGATGTCACTGCGGCGCGCCCCACCGACTCGGACTGGCGCTGCAGGCCGTTGAGCAGGTCATTGATCCTGGAGATTTCGGCGGCCTTGCCGGTCTCCGTCTGCTGCGCCTTCTGCACATCCTCCCAGGACGGATACCCGCCGGGCGGCATCTCAACGGCTGATGCCGGGAGCAGCGCGGCCGAAGTGGCGAGGGCAACGGCCAGCAGGCTTCCCAGCAAGGGAGATCTCGCATTGGTCACGAACGGGGACATAGTTCCGAAGCTTACCGGCGGCACAACCGCCCCATGGGTCACAGTAGCCACATCGTTACACTGCTTGTTGTGCTGAGCGGAACCTGGTGGCAGCGGTCGCGCAGCACGGGATTTCCGCCCTCGGCGCAGTGCCGATCCTAGACTTGTTCCATGGGCGGAAACAGCGCACCGGGAGGCACTGGAGCGCTCCTTCCACGCCTTCGCCGCC
>NZ_JARHXQ010000287.1:0-8663 GCF_029222765.1 Arthrobacter sp. Cr_A7
GGTTTTTAAGGGCCAAAAGTGACTCCGCGTTGCTTCGTAACCTCGCAAGCCCGGCCAGGGCACCCTGCGGCGTGGCCCCCGTTGTTGTCCGCACCCTATCGCCGGGGCACCTGCCGCCGTACCTTGGGTGGATGGGACTGAACATCCAGATTGTCATCGACTGCAAGAAGCCGCACGAGCTTGCCGACTGGTGGGCCGAAACCCTGCAGTGGGCGGTGGAGCCGCAGGACGCCACGTTTATCCGCTCCATGATCGACCAGGGCTTCGCGTCGGAGGACCAGACCATGACGCACCGGGGAAACCTGGTGTGGCGGGACGGGTGCGCCATCCGCCCACCGGAGGAAATCGAGGCGAAGGCACCCAGCCGGCGCCTCCTGTTCCAGACCGGTGAGGACGAAAAGGTGGTCAAGAACCGGGTGCACTGGGACGTGAACCTGGCCGGCCGGGACAAGGACGAGGTCCGCAGCGAGCTGGAAGCAAGGGGCGCCTCCTTCCTGTGGACGGCCAACCAGGGCCCGCATTCCTGGCACACCATGGCCGACCCCGAGGGGAACGAGTTCTGCATCAGCTGAGCCCGATTACTAGACTTGGACGGTGAGCAACCAAATCCCCGCCTCGGTGTCCGACGTCTTCGATCCCACCCGCTGGCGGGTGGTGTCCGGGTTCGAGGACTTCCAGGACATGACCTACCACCGCCAGGTGGAGCGCGACGCCGAGGGCGCCTGGGTGCGTGACCTGCCCACCGTGCGGATCGCCTTCAACCGGCCGGAGGTCCGCAACGCGTTCCGGCCCGGCACGGTGGATGAGCTCTACCGGGCCATGGACCACGCCCGCATGACCCCGGACGTTGCCACCGTGCTGCTCACCGGCAATGGCCCCTCCCCCAAGGACGGCGGGCACTCGTTCTGCTCGGGCGGCGACCAGCGGATCCGGGGCCGGGACGGCTACCGCTATGCCGACGGCGAGACGCAGGAAACCATCGACCCCGCCCGGGCCGGCCGGCTGCACATCCTGGAAGTCCAGCGGCTGATGCGCACCATGCCCAAGGTGGTCATCGCCGTCGTCAACGGCTGGGCTG
Organism: Arthrobacter sp. Cr_A7; assembly: GCF_029222765.1. NCBI lineage: Bacteria > Bacillati > Actinomycetota > Actinomycetes > Micrococcales > Micrococcaceae > Arthrobacter > Arthrobacter sp. Cr_A7. The sequence goes on from NZ_JARHXQ010000287.1 coordinate 1,079, forward strand.
CCGGCGGCGGCCACTCCCTGCACGTGGTCTCCGACCTCACCATCGCCTCCCGCCAGCACGGCAAGTTCAAGCAGACGGACGCCACGGTGGGAAGTTTCGACGCCGGCTACGGCTCGGCGCTGCTGGCGCGGCAGATCGGGCAGAAATCCGCCCGGGAGATCTTCTTCCTGGCCCGCGAATATTCCGCGGAGGACATGGTCCGAATGGGCGCGGTCAACGAGGCCGTGGACCATGAGCGCCTTGAGGAGGTTGCCCTGGAGTACGCCGCCGATATCGCCCGGCAGTCGCCCCAGGCCATCCGGATGCTGAAGTTCGCCTTCAACCTTGCCGACGACGGCCTGGCCGGCCAGCAGGTATTCGCCGGCGAGGCCACCCGGCTGGCGTACATGACCGACGAGGCGGTGGAGGGCAAGGAAGCCTTCCTGCAAAAACGCGACCCCGACTGGTCCAGCTTCCCGCACTACTTCTAAGGCAGGAACGGCATTGAATAGCGGCCCCCTCAACATTGAACCGGCCCTGAAAGCCCTCGCGGCCGCCCTCCACGGCGAGGGCCCCGCCGTCGAACTCTCCATCGGCGCGGACGGCGCCCTGGTGGTGGGCCACATCGAAACGCCCGGCTGCGACGACGCCGTGGCCGTGGTCCGGACCTCCGGTTCCACCGGGTCGCCCAAGGCAACCGTCCTGACCGTGGAGTCGCTGGCCGCGTCCTCCATGGCCACGGCGCTGGCGCTCAAGGGCGAAGGGCAGTGGCTGCTGGCGTTGCCCGTGCAGTACGTCGCCGGGATCCAGGTACTTGTCCGCTCCCTGTTCGCCGGCACCCGCCCCTGGGTCATGGACATGTCCGGCGGGTTTACCCCCGAGGCCTTCACGGCCGCGGCGCTGGAACTGACGGACAAGATCCGCTTCACCTCCCTGGTCCCCACCCAGCTGCAGCGGCTCCTCGACGATCCTTCCCCGGAGACGCTGGCTGTGCTCCGCCGCTTCAACGCCGTCCTGCTGGGCGGCGCCCCGGCAGCGGAATCCCTGCTGGCGGCAGCCCGGGAGGCCGGCGTGCGCGTGGTCACCACCTACGGTTCCGCCGAATCCTCCGGCGGCTGCGTCTACAACGGCTACCCGCTGGAGGGAGTCTCGGTCCGAGTGGACGGGGACGGCAGGATCCTGCTGGGCGGCGACACCATCGCCGCCGGCTACCTGGAAGCCCCGGACCAGGAATCCGGCACCTTCTTCGAGGAGGACGGCGTCCGCTGGTACCGCACCAGCGACCTGGGCAGCATCGACGACGACGGCCGCCTCAACGTGCTGGGCAGGCTGGACGACGTGATCATCACCGGCGGTGTCAAGGTTTCCGCCGCCCACATCCAGGAAGAGCTGGAAAAGTCCGACGCCGTCGCCGCGGCTTTCGTGGCAGGGGTGCCGTCCGCGGAGTGGGGCCAGGCCGTGGCGGCCTACGTGGCGCTGGCGGGCGAAGGCGCCGCACAGGCCGGCGGCGGTCCGGACGGAAGCGGGGACCACGCCGTCGTGCTTGAACAGGAGTGGCGCCGTACGCTGGGGGTCCTTGCCCCCAAAACCGTCCTGGCCGCGTCCTCGCTGCGGATGCTGCCCAACGGCAAACCCGACCGGCTGGCCATGACCGCCGAACTCAGCGCCCTGCACCAGGGAAAGTAGAGTGGACGTGCACCATTGCGGCGGGAACGTGCTTTTCGCCCCGCCGAACTCCCGAACCAACATGAGGTACTGACCGTGGCCACAGCCGCACAATGGATCCAAGGCGCACGACTCCGAACACTGCCGGCTGCGATTGCGCCGGTGCTGATCGGCTCTGCCGCCGCCTACGAGATGGATTCGTTCCTTCTGTTCAACGCCATCCTGGCAGCGCTGGTGGCCCTCCTGCTCCAGGTGGGCGTGAACTTCGCCAACGACTACTCGGACGGCATCCGCGGGACGGACGACGACCGCGTGGGGCCGCTGCGCCTCGTCGGTTCGGGGGCGGCCAAACCGGAGCACGTCAAAAGGGCCGCGTTCGGCACGTTCGCCGCGGCCATGGTGTTCGGGCTGGTCCTGGTGGTCATCACCCAGAGCTGGTGGCTGATCCTGGTGGGCCTGGGCTGCGTCATGGCGGCCTGGGGCTACACCGGCGGCAAGAACCCGTACGGCTACATGGGCCTGGGCGACGTTTTCGTGTTCGTGTTCTTCGGCCTGGTGGCCACCCTGGGCACCACCTACACCCAGGCGGGACAGATCAACCTGCCCGCCATCATCGGCGCCATCGGCACCGGGCTGATCGCCACCGCCCTGCTCATGGCCAACAACGTGCGGGACATTCCAACGGACATGCAGGTGGGCAAGAAGACGCTGGCGGTACGGCTGGGCGACAAGCACGCACGGGAGAGCTACGTGCTGATGCTGGCCCTGGCCATCCTGCTGGTGATCATCCTGGCTCCGGGCCGGCCGTGGATGCTGATCGTGCTGCTGCTGATTCCGGCCTGCCTGATGCCTTCGTGGCTGATGATCAATGGCCGCAAGCGCAAGAGCCTCATACCCGTACTGAAGCAGACGGGCCTGATCAACCTCGGCTACAGCCTGCTGTTCTCACTGGGCCTGGTGCTTGGCCACGGTTTCTAGGGCTTATCCGGTCAGCCTCGGTTAGCCGCGCGCCTTGGGGTCCTTAGCGTCGTTGCTGATGGCGACGTCCGGGTTGGCGTCCAGCAGGGAGTCCTCAGCGTGGGCGTCCTGGACTTCGCCGGCTGAGCGGAGCGGCTTGGCCTTGCCGGAGAAACGGTGGTGCAGGGCGGCGGCTGCCGCGTCCCGCTGCTTCTGGAAAAAGAGGTAGCTGACGGCAAAGGCAATGAGTGCTGCGCAGATGACGGACATCAGCACGCCCAGCTGCAGGAGGGTGAAGAGCACGAACAACGGCACGAAGAGTGCCAGGCGGATCAGGGAATATTTCAAAAAGGCCACATTCAAGTTTAGCGGCCTCCCGCCCGAGGTTCCGTGGGCCTCCTGACGATAGACTTAATGGCATGCTCCTCCGTGTGGCTTTGGCCGTGGCAGTCCTCGTCATCTTTGTGTATGGCCTCGTGGACGTGATCCGGACCGATGGCCGCCTCACGCGTGGGATCTCGAAGCCTGCGTGGATTGTGGTCATGATCGTCCTGCCCGTGCTGGGCGCCATCCTGTGGCTGCTCATCGGGCGGCCGCGCGGGACATCCCCGCAGCAGCAGAATTACCGCCATCCCGCAGCTCCGGATGATGATCCTGAGTTCCTCCGCAACCTCGAGGTCCGCCGCCGCCAGGAGGCCGAGGCCGCCAGGCTGAAGAAACTCGAGGAAGATCTGGATGCCAAGGCCAAGGACGGCGACGGCGGGAAAGACAAGCACGAAACTGACGAGCACGATACCGACGGACTGAAGTAGGACGCATGGCTCACGAATCTGACGGACAAGAACGGCTGCGGACCGACCCCTCCGGGACCGCCTCCCCGCCAGACGGGCCAATCCCTACCCAGTCAGATTCACCAACCGGCCAGCCGGCACCGCCGCCGCCCACCCAGCACGCGCCGCCGCCCCGGCCCGGTTTCTCGTATTCCGCCCCGGCACCGATCGCCGTTATCCCGCCCGCGCCCGGAACCATCCGGCACGGCAGGACACTGTGGCTTGTCAGCTTCGTGGCGGGGCTCGCCGTACTGGTGGGTTCGTTCCTCACCCGCGACGGCCACCTGGAGCGGCTACGCAGCGTGGTGGAGGAGATGGCTCCAGGCGGTGACGCCGAGGCTGTCACCACGGCCACCGGCATCGTCTTCTGGGGAAGCGGCGGCGCACTCCTGCTGGTGATGCTCCTGGAGGCCGTCATGCTGGGCGTAGTGCTGGGCCGCCAGGGCTGGGCCCGCTGGGCCCTGGTCCCGCTGCTGGCCGGCCATGCCCTGGTCATGCTGGTGGCCACCGCGTTCCTGGTGCCCGACGGCGAGGGCGGCAGTTACGTCATGCTGCTCTGGGGTGCCGAGCTGCTCCTGGCCCTGATCGGGCTGGTGCTGTTCTTCCTGCCTTCATCCGGCGCGTGGCTTAAGTCGAGCCGGCCCGCTTAAGCGGTGGCTGAGCTGAACTGGGCTTAGACAAGCTCAACCACCGGACTCACGGTGGTTGAGCCTGTCGAAACCGCGTTTCGACAGGCCCTGCGTTTAGGCTGGCTGGCGGTGGCGCTGACGGGCGGAGGATTCCGCCAGGATGCCCTCGCAGCTGCGGATGACCACGCGGCAGGCGTCAAGGGCTGACCTGTCCGTCAGCGGGTTTTCGGCCACGGCGCGCCACCGCAGCAGGAAGCGGCGCGCCTCATCGGACAATTCGTCCGGCGTCGCGTCCGCATCCAGCCCCAGGCGCACGTGGGATGCAGCGCCCCACCCCCCAATCAGGCCCTCGGCCTCGCTCGCCAGCTCGGAGCTCAGCGGCACACCGGTGGTCCGGAGCGTCGCCAACAGCCGCAGTTCCCGGAACTCGTGGGCGTTTGCCTGCAGCCGTTCCAGGGCGGCGGCCAGATGCTCCGTTCCCGGGCGGGGTGAGGTGCGCAGCAGGGACTCCACGCCCACCAGCGCGGTCCGTGCCTTCAGCGCCTCCGCGCGAGCCTGGAACTGGCGGCCCAACAGGTCCAGCAAGGGATCCAGGCCGCTGCGCCGGGCAAGCTCGTGCGCCAGCGGTGTTGGTTCGTCGAAGCCGTTCCGGATCAGGACCACGGCCAGCCGGATACCGAACAGCCCGTACCTCGCCAGCAGGGAAGCCCTTGCCTCCGCTGTCAGAGCCTCCGGGTTGGTGGACCGGAGGAACCTGTCGGCCGAGAGCAGCATCTTTTCCCGGTCTGCACGTTCCAGTCCGGCCAGCTGTTGGAGCGACACAAAATCCTGCTGGCGCATGGCCCGGGCGCTCTGGGCGAGGAGCCCTGCCACCGGGACAACCCCCAATGCCAGCTTCCGCAGGTTATGGTCCCGCCGGTACCTTTCGGCGATCTCGCCTGCGGACAGCAGCGAATCGATCCGGCCGGCGCCCACCTCGTCGGCCCTGGACAGCACGGCGAGTGCGTTGACCGTGCCGGAGCGGCCCGCTTCCGTGTCCCGGAAGGATTCGAGGAAACGCAGGTCGGACGCGTGCATGTGGCGCATCAGGTAGATGACGGCATCCGCCTCCGATGGTGTGTCCTCGGGCGTGAGGAAGCTGGTGGACCGTGCCGATACGTCCTCGGACAGCGAGGCGATGCCGGGGGTATCGATCAGGGTCATGGTCTGCAACATCGGGGACGGCCACTCCACATCCAGCCGCTCCACGTCCTCCGCCTGCACGTCCCCCAGCACGAACACCAGCCGGCCGTCCACGCGCTTGAGTGGCAGGTTCCGCGGTTCCCCGGTCTTCGGGTGCAGCGTGATCCGTGGCGTGTGGCCGTGGCGGTACCAGGTGACGATGCGGGTGCATTCCCCGGTATCCGTGGGCGCTATCTCCTCCCCGATGATCGCGTTAAGCAGCGTGGACTTTCCGGCTTTCACCATGCCCGCGATGGCAATCCGCAACGGCTCCGCCAGTCTCCGGGCATAACCCCGCAGCACGGCGGCTGCTGCGTCATCATCCCCGTAGGCTTTCAATGCCTCCTGGACCAGGCTCGCGGCTCCGGAAACGGTTGCGGCAGTCATCAGACCGCCACCGACGACAGTTTCCTGCTGCCGGCCACTTCGGCCGCAACAACTTCCGCTGCCCGGTGGAGCGCATCCACCTTCTTCAGCTCCGCCTTGATTTCCCGGATCCGGACGTCCTTCTTCAGGGCGTAGGTGGTGGCTGCCTTTTGCGCCACCGTCACCGAATCCGTCAGGGAGCGGTGGTGTTCCTCCGCGATTTCGGTGAAGTGGTCGCGGATGGAACGCTGGACCAGCCGCAGCCGGTCCTTCAGCTGCTTGCCTACCTGGAAGGTGACGTCATCGATCTGTCGTCTGACCAGGGCCTTGGCTTCGCCCTGCCGGCGCTTGAGCCGGGCTTCCTTGTCCTCCCGGTATGCCTTGCGGCCCAGCAGCAAGCCGGCGCCCACCGAGAGCGGGTTGATCAGTGCCATACCGAAGATGCCGGTGAGGAGGCCAAACATCAGCACGCCGCCGTAGGATCCGCGCATGCCGATCAGTACCTTCTGCATAGGGTTGATGCGTCCATCCTCCATGCCCGGCATCGCGTCCACGGGGTCAAGTGCGTCACCGGAGTCGGACACCCGCATCACCGGCAACGACACCTCATCGGCTGCAAAGTGTTCAGCCACCTGGGCTGCCAGCCACTGGGCACGCTCGTTGGTCCAGACGAAGGTGTCGGAGATGGCAGCGGCCGCGCATTCCTCCAGCCACTTGGAAAACTCATTCCAGCTGGGGCCCGGGTCACCCTGGTCGATGGCGGTCTCGGCTTCCCGCTGGATGCGGCGGAGACGGTCCCGGAGGTCGTACTCCATGTCGGCGATGAGGTCGCTGATGCCGTCGTTGAGGGTGATCTGCCAGCGTGCGGACCGTTTCCGGAGGTCGTCGGCTTCGGCGCGGGCCAGTTCCAGCTGGGCGATCATCTGGGGCGTGCCTGCAGGGTTTTCCAGTGCTTCCAGCTCGGTCTGCAGGGAGAGGCGCAGGTTCTCGGTGACGGACAGCAGGTCCTGGCTGACGGAGCGCCGCTGCAGGCGCTGAGCGTTACCCACGATCTCGTTCCGGAGGTGGCTGATCAGCCCGGGAAAGCCGGATTCGTTGTTCAGCTCGCTGTCCTGCAGGCGTGCGGCCTCAAGGCGGAGGTCCGACGAGACCGGGAACAGCGGGATGTCGGGGGCCACCTTGCTCAGATGGAACCGGTCCGTCTCCTCCACCCGCCGCCAGTCCGGGTACAGGTCGGTCTTGGACAGGACACCCACAACGCTGGGGGTGATCCGCATGGCCTGGCGGAGGAAGCGCAGTTCCGGTTCGGTGTACTCCTGCGAGGCGTCTGAAACCAGGAGCATGGCATCGGCGGTGGGCAAGGCCGTAAGGGTGGTGAGGGTGTGTGAGGAGCCCATGCCGCCAACACCGGGCGAGTCTATGACGGTGAGCCCGCCGGTGAGGACCTTGCGGGGAAGGTAGACCTCGGCCGCGACGAGCTTCTTGCTGTTCCCTGGGTTTCCCTGCTCGGAAACGTAGGCCGGCAAGTCGGCCATGGGGATCTGCTGGCGTTCAACGGTGCCTTCGTCCCCGGCATCCCCTTCGGCTTTCGGGACCAGGATGGCTGCGGAGGCCGGATCACCGTAGCGGACCACCGTGGGGACCGATGTGGCAATGTCGTCGTCAACGGGGCACGCCGGCGCGTTGACCAGGGCGTTGATGAGCTTGCTTTTGCCTTGCTTGAATTCACCCACCACGATGACGCGGATGCTGGGATCCTTGAGCCGTCCCATGGTCTGGTCCAGGCGCTTGCGGAGATCTGCCCTGTCGCCCGTGCCAACCAGTGTGAGTCCATGCTCCACGAGTCTGACCAGTTGCCCGGCGGTGGCCGGTGTTGTCGATTTTGCCGGTCCTGCTTCTGCCACAGCGTTTCCTTTTGCGTTGAGCCCCGAATTGGAA
>NZ_JARHXQ010000288.1:0-1319 GCF_029222765.1 Arthrobacter sp. Cr_A7
GTAACTCAACATCATGTGATGCCAGTCACGCCGAGTAACCACCGCAATCCCAGCCACTACGCAACGGAGGGTACGTGTTCGCCGAGGAGCGCCAGCAAAAGATTGCCGAGCTTGTTGCCGGCAGCGGCCGGGTCAGCGTGACCCTCCTGGCCGAGCGCTTCCGGATCACCACCGAAACCGTCCGCCGGGACCTCGCCACCCTCGAAAACGCGGGAACCGTCCGCCGGGTCCATGGCGGCGCCGTGGCGGCCGACCGTTTCAGCACCACCGAGGAAAGCGTCAACGAGCGCGCCATCCAGCGGCCCGACCAAAAGATCCGTATAGCCGAAGCCGCCCTGGCCCTCATCCCACGCAACTCCCCCGGCAGCGTCCTGATCGACGGCGGCACCACCACGGAAGTCCTGGCGGACATGCTCGCCCGGCGCACCGCCGTCGAACATTCCGATGGTGCCGGGCCACGGCCCGAACTGGTGGCCATCACCCATGCCGTGCCCATCGCCGGGAAGCTCTCCAGTGTTCCCGGGATTGCCCTGCACATCCTGGGCGGCCGGGTCCGCGGCATCACCCAGGTAGCCGTGGGCCAGGCAACGGTCGACGCCGCGGGAAGGATCCGCCCGGACATCGCCTTCGTGGGGACCAACGGCATCCATGCAGGCTTCGGCCTCAGCACCCCCGATCCTGAAGAAGCCGCCGTCAAGGCAGCCTTCGTCCAATCGGCACGCCGCATTGTGGTGCTGGCCGATTCCACCAAGCTGGACACGGAAACCCTGGTCCAGTTCGCCTCCCTGAAAGATCTGGACACCTTGATTACAGACAGCGAACCCGGACCTGAACTCGCAGCCGCCCTGGAAGAGGCCGGCGTCGATGTGGTGATCGCATGATCGTCACCTTCACGGCCAACCCCAGCCTGGACCGCACCGTCGCCCTTCCCGGGCCCCTCGAACGCGGTGAGGTGCAGCGCGCCGTCTCCGTCAGCCAGGAATCCGGCGGCAAGGGCGTCAACGTCTCCCGCGCCCTGGTGGCCTCAGGCCTGGAGTCGGTGGCGGTCCTTCCCGGTGCCGACAGCGATCCGGTCCTCGCCGGCCTCCGGGAGAGCGCGGTGCCCTTCGTCTCCCTGCCCATCGGCGAGCCGCTGCGGACCAACGTTGCGCTCACCGAGCCCGGCGGCGTGACCACCAAGATCAACGAGCCGGGCCCCCTGCTGGACGAAAACCAGCAGGAAGCCCTGATCAAGCTGCTGCTGGAAAGCTCCCGCGGCGCCAGCTGGGTAGTCATGGCCGGCTCCCTGCCGCCGGGCTTCCCCGCAGATTTCTACGCAA
>NZ_JARHXQ010000289.1:0-3357 GCF_029222765.1 Arthrobacter sp. Cr_A7
GTACCCCGCGCCCGTAGCGATCTTTCCGAACCAGGGGTCATCCTCGGCGTAACCGTCGTCGCCGGTTTCGCTCAACGCCTTGACCCGGTCCCGCCAACCGATACGCGGGGCCTCACCAACCCGTGCTTCGTCCCGCGCCGGCGCCGCGTCCTGTACCTGAGGTTGATCCTGCACCGGCCGCTTCGCTGGCGACCCAACGGCCTGAGCCGCCGCATACCGAAGAGACAACCCGATCTCGTCAACCTCGAACTCGATCACCGTGCGCTTCTCCCCCGCCTTCGTCTCGTACGTTCGCGGCTTCAGCCGGCCGCTGGCCACCACACGGCTGCCCTTAGTCAACGACGCTGCAACATACTCGGCCGCTTCCCGCCAGACCGTAGACCGGAGGAAAAGAGTTTCGCCGTCCTTCCACTCACCAGAGGCCTGATCGAAGACGCGCGGCGTCGATGCAATAGTGAAGTTCGCGACCGCGGATCCCGAGGGGGTGAAGCGCAGTTCGGGGTCGCCGGTGAGGTTGCCGATCACGGTGATGGTGGTTTCGCCTGACATGGTTTCGTTCCTGTTCTCTCTGGTTTCGTATGGCGACGTTTGGGGCTGGATGATTACGGTGCTGTCGCTGCCCAGGCTTCGAGGTCCGCGGCGTACAGCTCCCCCAGCCGGAGGGAGACTCGTGAGCAGTAGATCTCGGTGAGCAGCCCCCGGTTGCCGGCTTGATACGACGGTGCATCCGGGGTGTCTCCAGGCAAAGCGGTGTCGGAGTTGTAGAAACGTTCCTCCGCTCCCCCTGCGGGTTCGTCCAGGAAGGCCAGGGCGTAGGCGGCGGCGCGCAGTTCAGGATCGTGCCGGAACTCTTCGGGGATGTGGTGGCTGTCGAGGATGGCGGTGATGGTGGCGTCCTGAATGCTCATGCGGTGGCCCCTTTCCGGGCATGGTGGTTGATGGAAGCGCTGACGAGCTTGTCCCGGCGCAGGCCGCACCAGCGGTCCTGGTCATCGGAGTTGTTCACGACGACCGGCGCCTGGGAGAAGCCCAGCTCTTCGGTGATGTACTCCAGAGCTGCCGGGACTTCAGTGATGTCCACGGTCGTGTAAGTGATTCCCCTGGAGTCGAAGTAGTCCTTCGTCTTGTCGCAGTTGCGGCAGTCGGGCTTGGTATAAACCGTGTAAGCGGTGGGTGAAGCAGTCATTTTCAGCACCTGGTTTCGTATCAAATAAGTTTCGTTCGTCTGGCTGACTTGCTACCTCAATTCTAGCATTCATTCACGTGAATGAATAGCCGTTTCGCCGCTTGCTCTAGGGAATTTTGGGGGGAGTTTTCCTTCATGAAAGCGTGATTCCTGGGTTCTGAACCACGGCGACGTGTGTCGATTCGAGAAGCTAACTGCACAGATGTCAAAAGCCATACGCACACCTGACCGGCCGGCAGCGCTCCTACGTTCATCCTTGATTCGAGTGCTACCGTGGCGCGCGTTAGGTGATGTCTCTGACTGCACTGGGGGAACCGTGTTTGTTGCTTGTCGAAACGGCGTAAAGCTGTGAGGGCTTTTCTTATATCCGACTCGTGCACCACAGGCTGGCTACATTGGGGCCACGGTGAACTGTGGCTCACTAGGTCGCACCTGGTGCGGATAGGCCGGCCGGAGCTAACCCGGCGGGCAGCAGGGTGGGGCGGAACCAGAGGCGACAATTTGTTCGGGTCCACCTCCATCGAACGGCCCTTTCCAGGCGCTGCAATTGACGTCAGCCCGGAGCAATGGGACCAGGAAATCAAGGCGGAGCCCAGTCGAACGCTGATGTTGGCTCTTGAAGAAGTCGCTACATTCCAGTTCAGACAAGGCTTTACGGCATCGCGTTTGGGAGTCGGAATGGCCGATGGCGTCAAACACAAACTGCTCTGGCTTCCTAACGCCAAACTCGAAGACCGTGCTGGCGGAAGCGCTCGGGGCAAGGCTTGCTTTCAGATAACGGTCACGGTTTATAAGCACTCCCAAACGGGCACTTGCGCACAGGAGTAGCGGCAAGTCATTGAGGACTCACATCTGGGGATCGAGAAGCGCCGCCCGGAAGCCGAGCCCTCGCTGTGCAGTGCTCCGTTCCAAACCCGATGTCGTGGCAGGGGAAGGTTCCGAGAACAATCGACGCCGCGGTTTGTAAACAGGAGTACACGGCGAACGGGTACTTGTGCACAGGAGTAGCGGGCAATCACTGATCACAACCGTGTCTGCACAAACCCCGGAATCCAGCGAATTTTGTGCAGTCAGCTTCTGAAAATGACAAACGGTGATTCCCGCCGCCGGCTACTGTGGTGATCCCCGCAGGTTCGCCAAAGCCTCAGCCCCCATGTGCCTGAGAAGTCCCCCACCGGACTGGGTGACGTGCCCAATCGGCGCGAGTGGCAGTGTGAATAGGTGCCGTCCCTGCTGAAAGAATCCCAGCCCCACCGGACAGTGCGCCGGCAACGCAGGCCTTGGACCCATGGGGAACGGGCCCGCGGATTTCCTTGACCGGCTATTCAGCGCACAGCCAGCGTTTCCATTTGCCGGGGTATCCGCCCGGACGCGGCCCCAGGGCGCGCATCATCTTCTTGTACCAGCGGTACATGAGGTACAACGCGATGGCATAGAGGACGCCCAGGACTGCCATGAAGATCAGGGCATCGTCCTTTGCTTCCTGGTACTCGTAGTACCCGGGCAGGCCATAGACCAGCTCACCGGACATCAAAGGACTCACGATGTCTATGAAGTAAAAAAGTGCGACGGAAAAGGGGACGAATAACAGGAACGTTGTTGGGAGCAACACCGCCGTGTACTTGAGCTGCACCTTCCAGCATCGCTTGTCCCACGCTGCGGCTAGTTCTTTTTGGTCAGCGTCTATCGCCTGCGTCATGTCTCCCCCAATGAATTCCTGCCTTCCGGGCACAGTCTACGGTGGGCAGCGGCGCGCCAACTTGAAAGATAAGCATGCTTGCAATTAGGTTTGGTGTCAGCTTCTCCGCATATCCCCCATCATGCGGAGTGGTTGCCAGGGAAGCCCCGCCACTGCTCGTGCTGCGGGGCTTTTCGCTACCCGCACTATGGCAGCGGGTGTCAGATCCGAACGGCAGAGGGAGTATCCAGTGGCTCAGGGCGACATTGAGACGTACTACGAAGACGGTTCGTGGAAGAACAAGCGCGAGGGCGCCGACCGCGCGTTCGGTGCCGGCTACGGCACCAAGGACGAAGCTGCAGCCGTCGGCCGGGACACTGCGAAGGCGGACAAGGTCGAGCACGTCATTAAGAACCAGGCCGGCCAGATCAGCTCCAAAAACAGCTACGGCAACGATCCCCGGAACGTCCCGGGCTGATTGCTAAGCCACCCT
>NZ_JARHXQ010000028.1:0-3908 GCF_029222765.1 Arthrobacter sp. Cr_A7
ACCCGCGAATAGGGCGCTGCCGGCACATGCGAAGGCTGCTTCGCACTTTGTACGCGTGTGACATGCCGCGGGCCGGTTAATACTGTAGAAAGTAGGAATGGTCTCTCCCTCCGAACTCCGCCGCGCCGTCGTGATCGAGGACGATCCGGACATCCGGGGGCTGCTGGTCCGTGTCCTGACGAAGCAGGGTTTCGAAGTCACCCAAGCGGCTGCGGGCCTGGTGGGAGTGGAGGAAGTCCGCCGCAGCCAGCCGGACCTGGTGACACTGGACCTGAACCTGCCGGACCTGGACGGCCTGGAAGTGTGCAAGCTGCTCCGCGAGTTTTCGGATGCCTTTATCGTGATGCTGACCGCCCGCGCCGATGAACTGGACAAGCTCACCGGCCTGGATAACGGCGCGGACGAATACATCAGCAAGCCGTTCAGCCCGCGCGAACTCCAGTCCAGGATCAACGCCTTGTTCCGCCGCCGGCCCTCCGCCGCGGCAGACTCCGCAGCCCGCAGTGAGCTGGAGCGCGCCACTGAAGTGCAGCAGAGCCTGCTGCCCAAGGAAGACATCCGCGTGGAAGGCTACGACGTTGCCGGCGTTTTCCGCCCGTCCCGCAGCGTGGGCGGCGACTTCTACGACTGGTACCAGACCCCTGAGGGACTCCACCTCACCTTCGCCGATGCCATGGGCAAGGGCATGGGTGCTGCGCTGATCGCCGCCACGGTCCGGGCCGTTATGCGGTCCACCGGGCACCGGCAGGACCTTGACGGGGCCTTCGCCTCCGCCAGCAAGGCCATCGCCACGGACCTCGATTCATCCAACTCCTTCGTTACGCTGTTCCACGCCCGCCTCGACGCCGCGTCAGGGAATATCAGCTATGTCGACGCCGGACACGGGCTTGCGCTGCACGTCCAGTCCGGCGGGACCGCCTACCGCCTCCCCTCCGGCGGCCCGCCCATCGGCGCCTGGGCAGGAACGCAGTGGCCGCAATCCGGGCTGGAACTGGCTCCCGGGGACTCCCTGGTGGTGGTCAGCGACGGCGTGCTGGACGTCTTCGACTCCGTGGAAGACTTCACCGCGGCTGTCCAGCAGGCAACGCAGGGCAACGGCTCTGCGCAGGCAGCCAGCAGTGCCATCATGGCCCTTGCCCCGGCCGAGACCGCCGAGGACGATGTCACGGTGGTGGTGGTCCGCCGGCTGCCGCAGGAGGTGGCTGCATGACCCGCTTCTGGACGCGGCTGGTGGTGGTGCTGACCGTCCTCACCGGCCTTAACTACATCGCCTGGCGCTGGGCGGCCTCCCTGAACTGGGATGCCTGGTGGATCGCGCTGCCGCTGGTGATCGCCGAAACCTACAGCCTCATCGACGTGATGCTCTTCGGCATGACGGTCTGGAAACTGAAGATCCGCAAGGGCGCACCGCCGCCTCCCGCGGACGCCACCGTGGACGTCTTCATCACCACCTACAACGAAGACCTGGACATGGTGATGACCACCGCGCTGGCCGCCCAGAAGATCCGGCACCCGCACAGCACCTGGATCCTGGACGACGGCGCCCGCCCCGAGCTCAAGGCCCTTGCCGAAGAGCACGGGCTGGGCTACGTCACGCGCAGCGGGGACTGGACCCCGGACCTCCCCCGGCACGCCAAAGCCGGCAACCTCAACAACGCACTGATGCAGACGGACGGGGAGTTCCTCCTGATCCTGGATGCGGACCAGATCCCCGAGCCGGACATCCTGGAAAAGACCCTCGGCTACTTCAACAACCGCCGGGTGGCCCTGGTCCAGACCCCCCAGTACTTCAGCAACGTTCCCGCCGATGACCCGCTCGGCAGCCAGGCACCCCTGTTCTACGGCCCCATCCAGCAGGGCAAGGACGGCTGGAACGCCGCTTTCTTCTGCGGCTCCAACGCCATCCTGCGCCGCGAAGCCCTGATGCAGCTGGGCCTGGTGGGCTATGTGAAGGAAACCGAGAAGAGCATCCGCCGCGCGCTGGCGGCCTCCCGCTCGGCCATCAGGCAGGCCCGGAAGTCCGCGGACGTGGAAACGCCCCTGGTGGCGGAGGTGCTGGACGAAGTGGAGGCTGCCACCCGCGAAGCCCAGCAGGAACTCGAAGCCGGCCAGCCGCTGGGCGAAATCACCTACCGGGTCCGCCGCCGCGTGGACGCCGCCGTCCAGACCCTGGTGCTGGCCGACGTCGAGGCGCTGCAGTCTGACCTGGAGGAAATCGCCGCCATGGAACTCGCCCACGTGGGCGAATCCGGCGTGCCCGTGGTGGCGGACGACGCCGTCCAGCGGATGTCGCGCCGCGACTGGTCCCCGCTGGGCGCCCTGGAATCCGTCCAGGCCGTCCTGGACGCGCTCTCCGTGGAACGCAACGACGAAGCCCAGCCGGTGATGCCGCTGGCCACCATCTCCGTCACGGAGGACATGGCAACCGCCATGCGCATGCACGCCATGGGCTGGCAGAGCGTCTACCACCATGAGGTCCTCGCCTACGGCCTGGCCCCGGAGGACCTGAAGACGATGCTCACGCAGCGGCTGCGCTGGGCACAGGGAACCATCCAGGTGCTGCTCCGGGAAAACCCGCTGGTGCAGAAGGGCCTCAAGCTCGGCCAGCGGCTGATGTACTTCGCCACCATGTGGACGTACCTGAGCGGTTACGCGGCGGTCATCTACTTCGCGGCCCCCATCATCTACCTCCTGCTGGGCATCCTGCCGGTCACCAGCCTGAGCTGGGACTTCTTTGTCCGGTTCATCCCGTTCATGGTGGTCAACCAGCTCCTGTTCGCCGTCGCCGGCCGCGGCATCCCCACCTGGCGCGGCCAGCAGTACAGCTTGGCGCTGTTCCCCACCTGGATCAAGGCGTGTTCGACGGCGGCACGGAACGTGTGGTTCGGCCGTCCCCTCGGGTTCGCCGTCACCCCCAAAGCCCGCCAAAGCGGTGGACCCAGCTGGAGCCTCATCCAGCCCCAGATCGTGGTGTCGGTCCTGCTTGCCGTGGCCGCCGTCGTCGGCATCATCCGCCTGGCCGCCGGACTGGCCGAACCGCTGGGCACCCTGGTCAACGTGGCATGGGTCATTTTCGACCTGGTGGTCATGAGCATCCTGGTCCGCGCCGTGCTCTACAAGGGCTACGAACCGGCCGCAGAACCTGCAAACACAGAGAGGAATCCCGATGGAGTTTAGCTATGAGGTCAAGGACTCATATGCGGAGGTCAAGGCGGACGGGCGGCTCAACATGGTCTCCGCGCCCAAGCTGCGCGAGTTTGTGACCGACGTGATCGCCGGCGGATCGAACCGGATCGTGGTGAACCTGGAGAACACCGCATTCATGGACTCCTCGGGGCTGGGCGCGCTGATCGGCTGCCTTAAGGCGGCCCGGCAGGCAGGCGGCGACCTCCGGATCGCGGCCGTCCAGCCGCAGGTCAAGATGGTCCTGCAGCTCACCAGCATGGACAAGGTGCTGACCGCCTATGCCTCCGCCGCCGAGGCGTTCAGCAATGACTGAGGTCCTTGCCTCGCGCAGCTACCGGGGACTGGCTGCGGAGGACGCCATCGAATCAGTCCACAATGACCTGGACAGCCTCTGGCTGGACGTCCCGTTCGTTGGGGACGTGGACCAGATGACGTTCACGACGGCGGTGATCGAGTCCGCGTCCAACATCGTCCAGCACGCCGAGCCGGCAGGGCAGGACCCCGTGGAGCTGGGCGTGGACATCGAGGTCCGGCCCACCGTGCTGCAGGCCCGCGTCAGCGCGTACCATGCCAAGCCGCCGTTCGGTGCGATGGAACCCGGGGCGCCCGGCGAGGATGCTGAGTCCGGCCGCGGACTGGCGCTCATCGAGGCGCTGGTCACCACCGTCACCTTCGAGCGGCAGGACGGCACCAACACCTGGGTACTGTCGCGGACCTCGTCC
>NZ_JARHXQ010000290.1:0-1440 GCF_029222765.1 Arthrobacter sp. Cr_A7
GTACGCCGGGTCCGCCAACTCCGGGCCGTCGTAGAACTGGGGCCCGGCGTAGGTCATGAGGTCCTTTGACAGGGCTTCCTGGATCATGGCCTTGTCCTGGGTCTTCCAAGGGGCAGGTGGGCAGGTGATTCCGAACTCCGGGCCGAACCGGCGCTTCAGCTCTCCGAACATCCACAGGTATTCGTCGGTGTTCGGCGTGGCGTCGGATTCGAAGGTGTTGAAGTCCACGCCGTCGATCGCCGGCCGGGCCGTGGTACCTCCCAGCTCGGTGTTGATACGCACAACACTGTCAACGAAGCGCCGGCTCACCTCACGGGAGGAAAAACTGATCTCCTGGCCCGCGCCACCAGCGGAAAGCACCACACGCTGACCCCTGGCGCGGACAGTCCGGATGTCGGCGGCGATCTCATTCATTCCCCACGCGATACCCCCAACGTCACCGGAGCGGCCGGCCGCGAACAGGTAAAGCACGTTGTACGCCTGGGGTAGCTGCGTGAGATGGATGCCGGAATTCCAGCGTGTCCAGTAGACGCCGACGACCTTGCTGGGCAATTCGGCTATGACGCCCTCCTCCTGGTTTCCGCCCTGACGGGTGCCCGGAGCTCTTCAGCCGTCCATTTCCAAGGCTGAGCTGACAGCATCCCCGCGCACCTCTGTGGTGGCGCACAGGCCCCTCTCGTTCATTGCGTCCACGATGGCCTGCAGCGCGTCAAGGGATTCGATTCCCGGCCCGTCATGCATCGTGATGATCGAGCCATCCCGCATCGATCGGATCGTGACATCGGCTATTTCCTGGGTGGTCGCACCCTCGTTATCCCGTGTGTTCACGATGTTGTCGTTAGCGTTTCCCCAAGACATCACGAGACGCAAGCCGAGATCCCGGGCGATCCCGTCCACCTGGCTGTTAACCGCGCCGTAGGGCGGACGGTACAGCGTGGGGCGTGGGACGCCTGCAGCCGTGAGCGCCGCGTTTGTCCGCTCCAGCTCGCTACGCACCCATTGCGTCCCCCAGGTTTCCTTGCTGCCATCGGGTTTCTCACCGGTCGTGAGGTTGGCGTGGTCCCAGGTGTGATTGCCGATGACGTGGCCCTCGGCAAGGGCGCGGGCCACGATGCGCTCACGCCCCTTGACTTTGTTACCGTTCCAAAAAAGGACAGCATCAATGCCGAATCCATCAAGCGCATCGAGCACCCTCCCGGTGTTCTCGCGGGGGCCGTCATCGAAGGTAAAGGTGACGAGGCCGGCCGAGCA
This sequence comes from Arthrobacter sp. Cr_A7, assembly GCF_029222765.1. Lineage (NCBI taxonomy): Bacteria > Bacillati > Actinomycetota > Actinomycetes > Micrococcales > Micrococcaceae > Arthrobacter > Arthrobacter sp. Cr_A7. Next base: position 1,252 of record NZ_JARHXQ010000290.1, read on the forward strand.
GCTGCTGTTCAGTGGGCGCTCGACAACGGGGGCGCTCTGCGATGCATTGGTGGCAGCAGCAGCCGGGGTTGAGTGTTCCTGGACTACCGTATGAATTGCTCCGGCAAGGGCAAGGGCGAAGGCAACCGAAGCGGCCACAGCCGTCGTCGTACGACGGGTTCGAATCATGGAGTGTCGCCCTCCCCACAG
>NZ_JARHXQ010000291.1:0-42441 GCF_029222765.1 Arthrobacter sp. Cr_A7
GTATGGGGTGGCTTGAGACGGGTTACTTCAGCCATTCGTCGGCGGCTGTCCGGTTTTCTGGAGTTTCAAGCCATTTCTGGACCCCTTCGGTGGGGTCCTTTGCTTCGCTGATGGAGAGCATCAGTGAGGCGAACTGTTCCTCTGTCAGTTGCGACTTGGACAGCCACCCGACAACGTCGGCGTGCTTCTCGGCGAACTCCTTGGAGAGTACCGGGTAGGAGCTATCAGGTTTCGGCCACCCCTGCAGGTCGTCCTCAAGGCTTTTGATTGGCATGGAAGCAAAGGCCCAGTGCGGCTCCCAAAGTGCCACGACTACGGGTTTGTTGCTGTTGACTCCGTTTTCAAGGGCGGCCAGGGCAGCGGGGGTGCTGCCTTCCACGATCTTTAGCTTGTTCTGGGCGGAGTATTTGGCCATGACGTCGGGGAGCAGTTTCATCAGTCCGGAGCCGGCTTCGATCCCGATAATTTTCGATTCGTATTTTTCCGCATTTTGAGCCACTTCGCTGATGCTGTTTTCGCTCACGGATTCTGGAACTGCCAACACGAGCCGGTTGTTTTCAAAGAAGGAGTCCTCGAGGACGACAAGGTCGTCTTTGTACTTATCGACGTAGGTTGCGTGTGTTGACGGAAGCCAAGCGTTGAGATATCCATCGAGGTCTCCGCGGGCAATCCCAGAGAATCCAGCTGCCAGGTCAACGTTCGTGGTTTCGACGTTGTAGCCCTTCTCTTCCAGGAGTACAGACCAAAGAGCGTTGATGGCGACAGTGTCATCGTAGCCGGGAACATTGGCGAACGTCAGGGTCTTGTCGCTGTCACCTCCTGCTGCTCCTCCTGGGGCGACTCCGGAGCAGGCGCTGACGCTGACGACGATGGCAGCGGCGGCAAGGGTGGTTTTGAGCAGGTTTTTCAAGGTTGTCTCCTAGTGAGGATGTGGGGTTATTGAACTGCTGGGGTTGCATCGGCACTGATGCGGGGGGTGGCGGCTGTGGTGGCTGCACGTTCTTTCCGGAGGCGGCTGCTCTTGCGCAGCACGCCGGCGAGGGAGCTTGCCCCACCGGTGACGCGGTCCAGGTATACGGCGAGGATGACGACGGCGAGGCCGCCTTCGAAGCCGCGGGCTGTGTCGAGCTGGGCGACGCCTTGGACAACAACTCCGCCGAGTCCGCCTGCGCCAACCAAGCCGGCGACGACGACCATGGACAGGGCGAGCATGATGACCTGGTTGACGCCGACCATGATGGACGGGAAGGCCAGGGGGAGCTGGACGTCTCGCAGGATCAAGCTCTTCTTGGCGCCGAAGGCCTGGGCCGCTTCGAGGAGTTCGTGGTCCAGTTGGCGGATGCCGAGCTCGGTCAGTCGGACTGCAGGGGGGATGGAGAACACGATGGTGGCTGCGATGCCGGGTACGGTTCCGACCCCGAAGAAGAATACGGCCGGGATGAGGTAGACGAAGACGGGCATGGCCTGCATGAGGTCCAGGATGGGCCGCATGACTGCGCTGACCGGGGAGCTCAGGGCGGCCCAGATCCCCAGCGGGATGCCGATCAGGAGAGCGGCAGCGACCGATACGAGCACGATGGACAGGCTTGTCATCGTTTCAAGCCACAATCCCATGGAGAGGATGAGCAGGAAGGCCACGGCGGAGAAGATCGTGATTCCGGCGCTGCGGGTCATAAAGGCAGCCAGGCCGGTGAGCAGGGCGATGATAACCAGCGGGTGCAGGGCTACCAGTCCGAACTCGACGCCGCCGACAATCTGGCTGGTCAGCCAGGCGACGCCGTCGAAGAACCAACCGAGGTTCGCGAGGAACCAATTGATGAGGGATTCAAACCACCCTCCGACATCAAGATTCATTTGACAGACTCCTTCGGGGAGAGTGCGGCGAAGACTTTGTTCGCGGTGAGTTGACCGATGACCAGGCCTTGTTCGTCAGTGATATGGAGGCGGTCGCAACCGGCGGCGAACACCGGGAGCAGATCGGCGATGATTGTGGCGCCGTTGACGTGTTCCACCCGTGATGAACCGTTGGTGGTGGCGCTGACGGGCCGGACGCCTGTGCGGCAGCCGTCTTCATGGTCGGCGCCGGCGAGCGGCTCGGCGAGCATCCCGGCGTGCAGGACTTTGCTGCGGTTCACCTCCGCGACGAATTTTTCGATGTAGGGATCGGCGGGGGTTTCCAGGAGGTCCAGGGCGGTCCCGCGCTGGATCTGCCGGCCTTCCTTCATCACCATGATCTGGTCGCCGAGGTACATTGCCTCGTCCAGGTCGTGGGTGACGAACACGATGGTCTTTTTGAAGTTGCGCTGCAGTTCGATCAGGAGCTGCTGCATGTCCTGGCGGATCAGGGGGTCGAGGGCACTGAAAGGCTCGTCCATCAGGAGGATTTCCGCGTCGGTGGCCAGTGCGCGGGCGAGGCCGACGCGCTGCCGCATGCCGCCGCTGAGCTGGTCGGGCATGGCGTGCGTCCGGTCACCGAGACCGACGAGCCTCAGGGCTTCGGTGGCTTTCGCTTCACGTGACTGTTTGTCGACGCCGCGCACTTTCAGGCCGAATGCCACGTTGTCCAGCAACGACTGGTGGGGGAACAGGCCGAAATGTTGGAAGACCATGTTGATGGTCTCGTTCCTGAAGGACCGGAGTCCGGCCGGGTCGAGCGCTCCGACGTCTTTCCCATCGATGACGATCGAGCCTTCGGTGGTGTCGATGAGCCGGTTCAGCATCCGGATGATTGTGGATTTTCCGGAACCCGACAGGCCCATGATGACGAAGATTTCGCCTCGCTTGACCTCAAAGGAGACGTCGTTGACGGCTTTGAAGCCGGCGTGCTGCGGGGACTTCCTTCGCAGCACGGACGTACTCTTGGCCGGATAAAAGATCTTGGTGAGGTGCTCCACCTTGATGAAGGGGACTTCGGAATTCATAGTTTCCTTGCGATGTTCGTGTGTCGGTGCCTCGAGGTGCATGGCGTTCACGGTTTGCTCCTGACTTCGTTGTCTGGGCTGGAGATGTTTATGGCTTGGGAATGTGCGGCCGATGGTGTGGGCCACTGGTTGTAGTCTCCGAACTTTCCACCCCGGAACAGGAGGGCGTCGCCGGCGCCGGCCTCCATGGCCTTTACGGCTCCGACGATCATGAAGTGGTCACCGGCCACCACTTCGGAGAGCACCTGGCAATCTATCCAGGCCGTCGAGCCCAGAATCCGGGGGGTACCCAGGACGCTTCCCTCGTAGTCAATGCCCTGGAACTTGTCCTCACCCTTTCGGGACAGTGCCTTGCAGACACCGAGCTGTTCCGTGGAGAGGATGTTGGCAGTGAATCGTCCCAGGGACCGAAGGGCGGGCCAGGTGCTGGAGGACTTATCCACACAGAAGGTGACCAGTGGGGGCTCCAGGGACAGCGACTGGAAGGTTCCGACGACGAATCCCAGGGGTTTACCGCCGTCGGTTAGGCCTGTGATCGCGACGACCCCTGTGGGAAGGAGGCCGAAAACCTGGCGGTAGACACCCGGGGTGATGGTCGCGGGCACGGTTACTGCGGTCATGATTGGTCTCCCGAGAGCGATTTGGCGGTGAAGGAATCGCGGTAGACAGCTCCTGGGTGGTCGGCAGCAAGGCGCGCCTGCCCTGAGCCGAAAAGGTTTTCACGCAATGTGGACCCCTCATAAGCGGTGCGCATGGCACCCCGTCGTTGAAGTTCGGGGACGACGTACTCGGTGAAGTCCTTGATGTCCTGGTACTTGACGGCGTGGGCGACGTTGAAACCATCGATTCCGGTTTCTTCCATCCATGACGTGAGCTCCTCGGCCACCGTCTCTGGTCCGCCGACAACCACCGGGGCTGTTCCTCCAATCCCGATGTACTCCGCGATGTCACGCGGCGTCCATTCCTTCTGCGGATCCATCTTTGAGAAGATGTCCACCATCGTCTGGCCTGCGTTGGTTTTGACGTGGCGCAGGGGAACGTCCGGGTCAAAGGTGGACATGTCCAACCCGCTCCACCCGCTGTAACGCGCCATGGCGCCTTCGTAGGAGACCAGCTTGCGGTACTCCTCGTACTTGGCCTGCGCTTCGGCATCGGTGGGGGCGCTGATGACAGTGATCATCTGCAGTACTGCGATGTGGGCAGGGTTTCGTCCTGCTCCAACGGCCTGCTGGCGCAAGGCGTCGACCTGTTTCTTGAGCCCCGGCTTTGAGGTGGCGTTCATGAAGACCGCTTCCGCAGTGGCTGCAGCCAGGGCAACACCGCGGCTGGAGCCGCCCGCCTGGAAGATCACCGGGGTGCGCTGGGATGATGGTTCGCAGAGAAATATGCCGGGCACGGTGAAGTGCTTGCCGGAGTGTTCTATGGGGTGGACCCTCTCAGGGTCGATATAGGTGGAGGAATCCGCGTCCATCACGGCTGAGCGTTCTTCCCATGACGCTTCCCAAAGTTTGAGGGCTACCTCAATGAATTCCTCGGCCACCTCGTACCGGTCGTCATGGGCGCGCTGGGCTCCCGTGCCGAGGTTCCTCGCGGCACTGTCCGCGTAGGAGGTCACGACGTTCCATCCAATCCGCCCCTCGGTGAGGTGGTCCAGGGTCGCGAACTTCCGGGCCAGCGAGTAGGGGTGGTCGTATGCAGTAGTGGACGTGACGCCGAACCCCAGGTGCTTCGTAGCTGCAGCCATGGCGGGAATAGCGAAGGCGGGATCATTGGCTGGGATCTGGGCCGCATCTTTCAGCGCAGCGTCCACGTTGCCGCGGTAGACATCGTGGTAGCCGACGTGTCGGCAAAGAAAATGCCGTCGAAGCACGCCTGTTCCAGCATGCGCGCATAGTCAATCCAGTACTGAACCGACTTGTACTGGCTGCCACGATCCTGAGGATGCCTCCACAGCCCGGCCGAAAGGTGGGCCGGGCCGGTGAAATCGAAAGCGAAGAGTCTCATCTGAGTCATAACGACGACTTTCTTTGCGTTCATAAACTGAACAGATTGATTAAGGACTGAACAGAACAATAGAGTGGTCGAGGTCACATCGTCAATAGGCGGTGGCGACTATGTCGCAAGGCCAAGGATCAGGAGGCAAAGAGATGGCGTGGCAATCGTGCAAGGGGGAGCTGGTACATGGGGCTGTGGTTGTCCTTGCGGGCTATGCTGCCTTTTCCCTCGGGTGGATTGGCGATGGACGGATCTTTCAGTTGTGCAACCTGGGTGGGTCGGCAGCCCTTCTGGTGAACGGCAGTTATCACGGTGCGTGGCCTTCAGTGGCCTTGAACCTCGCGTGGGGAGCGATTGCTGCCGTAGCGTTGATTCGCTTCCACCGAGCTTCCGGCAGAAGAGCGCACGGCTCGGCCCACGACAGGGCAGCCTGCCCTGTCGAATCAACGGTCTGCCCGGAACCCTCCCATCAGGGGAAGGGCATGATGTGAAAGCAGCCACGTTGAAAGGAAGCATGATGCAACTCGAAGGCAAGATCGCCATGGTCACAGGCGGGGGACAGGGGATCGGCCGCGGCATCGTGGACCGCTACCTTGAAGAAGGTGCCAGGGTAGCGATCGTCCAGCGGCGCCCCCTCGAATCTGCGCTGCAGGGACACCCGCGGGTTTTCGGCGTTCAGGCTGATCTGAGTCTGGCGTCGGCGCCGGCGGACGCCGTGGAGAGCGCCGTCGCCCATTTCGGCGGCATCGATATCCTCGTCAATAATGCCGGCATCATGTTTGAGCGAAGTGTTCCCGCGATCCGCCCGGAGGAGTGGGATCTGATGATGGCACTCAACCTCAGGGCACCTCTTTTCCTGGCGCAGGCAGCATTGCCCCACATGCGCCGTCGCGGCGGAGGGAGCATCATCAACATCGGCTCCATCGAGGGGCTGGCGGCCAACCCGGGGCACGCTGCATACTGCGCGACGAAAGCCGGTCTCCACGGGATGACCCGCGCCATGGCTGTGGACCTCGGAGAGGACAACATCCGCTGCAATGCGATTGCCCCCGGATGGATCGACTCCGAACTCAGTGAAACCTACTTGACCACCCTTCCCGATCCCGTTGCCGCACGCGGCGCCCTCAACCGGTTGCACCCCTTGGGTCGGACAGGTCGTCCGGAAGATGTTGGGGACCTGGCCGTCTATTTGGCAGGTGACCGGTCCAGCTTTTTGACGGGTGAAGTTATAGTGCTGGACGGGGGCCGCACAGCGAAGCTCCCTCTGCCGTCCTGACGCAGGTTTCCACCGATACGTGGAGCAAGAACGGTTAACCGCACGACTTCATTGTGGTCCACGCACTGTTGGTACCGGAGCCCCCCGCGTTGCGAAACGGAGGGCTCCGGGGTCTATTGGACGTCAGTCAGTCTCAGGGCCTGTGCAAAAGAAGCAATCGCCCGAGTCATCTACGACGTGACAGCTTCTTTCGATTAACACGGATCCGTCCGTACGGACGCTATTCACCGGACTTGGGGGTGACGGCGTTCCGCTTCCAGATCGGGAACGGACGCTCCTGCAGGAGCCGCTTCCGCTTCCTGGAGGTAGAGGCCTCCCCATGGCTCACAGGTCATACCGGCAGAACCCGAGCACTGCAGCGGCTTATTCGAAGGGCGCACCGCTGTTCCTGCTAGGCGCCGACGGTCGTGACGGCCGAGTGACAGTGACAAAACGCTCTGGGCGATAGTCATGGTGGCTTCCTCTCTGAAGCAATCCATAAGGCAGTAAGTAGAGGCTTATCAATGTGTCGCGCTCGATATTTTTGAACGCGTCGTTCAGTGATTGAACGATAATTCGATTATGCCAGTCGTCACATCTCAGCGCAAGGTGCACGTTCCAGCGGTCTCTTCATATTTGCGCGGGGCTTGACCTCGGGTGTGATTGCTGTCATATTTTTGATCAGAGCGTTCGTTTAGTGAACGCTGCGATGGTCTGCTTCAGCCGCTGGGAACTTATCAGTGGGTGATGCATGAGAGTCCGGCAGGGGAGCACACTAAAGAAACTAGGGTGTGGGCCCGTGCTGGCGAGCGGGCGGCCGTGGCTAACCGAATAGAACAACTTCAAAGTCGCATTGAGCGGGTTATGCGCCGGGAATTCCGTGCACATGGATGTGCACGGCGCCTGAGTGCTCATGGCACGCCCAGTGCCTTCATTGACCAGGGAGTCAAAGCATGCTCCAGATGCAACCTTTCAGTCCCGCGAATGAGGCGGAACCCATGTCATGCACGCCAAGTGAGGGAATGTCCAATGTCCACGATTAATAATTCAACTACCCATCGTGGTGATGCCTCGGCGGCAGGCAAGCGACGCTTTATGATCAGGATGGTCACTGTCCTGATCGGTGGCATGTTCCTCGATGGCTATGTTCTGGGCATACTCGGGCCGGTAACCGGGGTTATGGCTGAGGACCTGCAGCTCACGGTGCTGTGGCAGGGTCTGATAGCGGCGGCCGCGCTGATCGGCATTCTGGTCGGATCACCTCTGGGTGGCTGGGCCGCGGACAAGTGGGGCCGAAAGTCGATCTTCATGTTCGATATTGGTCTGTTTGCGGTTGCGTCCGGCATGCAGTTTTTCATTGACTCGCCAGTGTGGCTGGTCGTGGTGCGGCTGATGATGGGTGTTGCGATCGGCGCTGAATACGCCGTTGGATGGCCTCTGATGAGCGAGTTCTCTCCCACCCACCTGCGCGGCCGCCTGATGGCCTCAATGCAGATTGCCTGGTACGCCGGATTCATGCTCGCATTCCTGATCGGCCACCTGCTCAACGAGTACACGGACTTGAGCTGGCACTTCATCCTGGGTACGAGCACGTTCATCGCGGTTGCCCTGTTCCTCGGCCGCCTCGGCATGCCGGAGTCGCCGCGCTGGCTGTGGAGTGTAGGCCGCAAGGATGAGGCCCGGACCCTGGCGGGCAAATACCTGCCGGATGATGCGCTTGACGACGTGCAGCACGAGGACGTCCGCAAGGGCAGCTTCGGGATGCTGTTCTCGAAGCAGTACTGGCGGTCCACCCTGTTCATCTCCGGATTCTGGTTTTGCGCGGTGACGCCGTACTTTGCCATTGCCACGTTCGCCGACAGCGTGCTCAATCAGTACGGCCTCGCCGGCGGTCTCGCCGGTGGAGTCGGACTCTCCGCGGTCGCTTTGGCGGGGGTCGTCGTCGCTTTCCTGCTGATCGATAAGGCAGGCCGTCGCGTGCTGACGGTCCCGCCCCAGTGGCTGTGCGCCGTCGTCCTTGGAATTATCGGTATTTGGGCTGGCGCGCCCGCCGCCGTTGTACTGATCCTGTTCCTGATCTTTTCGTTCTTCAACGCGATGTACACCTCCTTGACGGGCGTCTACCCGAGTGAGGTGCTTCCAACCGAAATCCGAGGACTGGGAACGGGTTTCGCCGCGGCTGTCAGCCGTGTTGGAGCCGGCATCGGCATCTTCCTGCTGCCGATGTCGATGGAAAGCCTCGGGTCCGGCCCCACCATGCTCATTGCAGCCGGCGTCGCCCTTGCCGGTGCCGGGCTGTCCCAGTGGCTGGCCCCTGAAACCAAGGGCAAGACCCTGACCGAGGCAGCGGCAGGCTACACGCACTAGCGGTGCCGAATTAACCACGTGTGGCCCCTGCTGGACGACAACTTCACTCAGCAGGGGCCATCGCCGCAGTATGTGGCAGACGGTGCGGTCGACGGCTGTACTTTTCGGCCTTGTTTCGCCGATATTTCCGGGATGTACCAGTTTGAGGCGGACGCCTACTTATTTGAAAAAACGCTTGCCCGGCCTGTTTTACTCGGCAATACTTGATCGTGACGTTCAGTAGATGAACATTCGGTACTTCTTCCGGTGGTTTCCTTCCACGCCTCCACCGACGTCGGGAAACCACCCGCAGCTTTCTTGATCGATCATTCCGTTCCACCATCAGCAGACAGGAAAAACCATGTCTCCACAGCTTCACGGTGTACTCACCGCCCTCGCCACCCCGTTCACAGCCGACGGCGAAATCGACGCAGCACGTCTTCGTCTCCTTGTGGACCGTTCCGTTGATGGGGGAGTGGATGGGGTGGTGGCTTGTGGTTCCACCGGTGAGTTCGCCGCATTGAGCACCCAGGAACGTCGGTTGGTTGTGGAGACCGTAGTCGAGCATGCTGGCCGACGGGTGCCCGTTGTGGCGCAAACCGGGGCGACCAGCACGGCGGAGGCCATCCGCCTGTCCCGCCACGCGCAGGAATGCGGGGCCGACGTTCTCATGGTGGTCGCCCCATACTATGAGCAGCTCACGCTGGGGGAGACCGCCCGGTATTTCAGGACTGTGGCTGAATCGGTGGAACTGCCGGTAATGCTTTACAACTACCCGGCGGCCACAGGAGTCAATCTCGACCCGGAAACGGTGGGTACTCTGGCCCGCGATGTTGAGAACATCCGATACATCAAGGACTCCAGTGGCGATATGCATCAAGCGGCGCAGCTGATCCACGAGCTGGGGGAAGACATCACCGCCATCATCGGCGCGGACACGCTGGTTCTGGCCGCCCTGACGGAAGGGGCAACTGCGGTGATGGCCGGTACCGCCAACCTGTTGCCGCGCGAGATCGTTGCAGTCCACCGTGCCGTCGCAGCCGGCGATTTCGCGGCGGCCCGAGCCGAATGGAACCGCATCTACCCCCTGATTAATGCCATCTCCTCCGCACCCTACGTGCCTGCGGTCAAGGCCGCACTCGGAATACTTGGTCTTCCCATTGGTGCTCCGCGGCGGCCCACCGCAGATCTCGACGCTGCGCTACTGACCCGGATCGAGAAGCTCATCGCCGAACTGCAGCTCGAGGCGGCCAACGCCTAGACCGCGGATACGCCCTGCAGCCAACACTCATCGACCAAGCAAACGCCCTCAAACATCCCACCAACAATCAGGAGTGACAATGACAACCACGGCAGTAACTGCTCCCGGCACCGTTCGACGCAGCACGGACACGGCCCCCATTTTCGGCATCGATGCGCTGCCGCCGGGCCAGCATTTCATCAACGGTGAGTTCCGGCTTGGAACCACCGACGAAAAACAGGCCGTGATAGACCCCTGTACTGAAACCACTATCTGTGAGGTCGCCCAGGGCACCGCCGCCGACGCGGATGCCGCCGTCCTCGCAGCCATGCAGGCGAAGGAAGCGTGGGGCCGGACCTTACCCAAGAAACGGGCAGAGATCCTGCTTGCGATTGCAAACCGCCTGGAGGAGAACGCAGATCTGCTGGCGCGGCTGGAGTCGCTGAACACTGGCAAGCCCCTGATGGTTTCGGAGGACGATGTAGCCTCCTCCATTGACTCATTCCGCTTCATGGCAGGCGCTGCCCGGGCCACAACCTCCCTTGCCGCCGGCGAATACGCCGAGGACCACCTGTCCGTGATTCTCCGCGAACCGCTCGGAGTGGTTGGAGTAGTCACGCCATGGAACTACCCCCTGCTGATGGCTGTCTGGAAAATTGCCCCCATCCTGGCCGCAGGCAACACGATTGTCCTCAAACCCTCCGAACAGACCCCGCTCACCACTTTGAAGTTTGCCGAGCTGACCGCAGACCTGCTGCCGGCAGGCGTGCTCAACATTGTCACCGGGCTGGGCCCGGTCATCGGTGAACGCCTTGCCGGACACCCCGACGTGGACATGATCGCACTGACGGGCTCCGTGAACAGCGGACGTGCCGTCGCCCGGACCGCAGCGGAAACCGTCAAACGCGTCCACCTGGAACTCGGCGGCAAGGCACCGGTGGTCGTTTTCGCAGACGCAGACCTGGCAGCAGCCGCTGAGTCCCTCCGCGCGGCAGGGTACTGGAACTCAGGACAGGAGTGCGGCGCCGGATGCCGCGTCCTCGTCCACGAATCGGTCGCAGAACAGTTCTCCCAGCTTTTGGTCGAACAGGTGCGTACCCTCGTCGTCGGTGAACCCACCGCCGGTGCAGACGTCGAAATCGGCCCGATGATCTCGAAAGCCCATTTCGACCGCGTCCTCGGACACCTCGAACGGGCAAAGGCAGCCGGGGCGAAGGCAGCCCTCGGCGGAGGCGCACTGGAAGGGAAAGGCTACTTTGTCGCCCCCACCGTCTTGGTCGATGTCCCTGAAGGCGCCGCCTGCACGCTGGAAGAAATCTTCGGACCCGTCGTCACCATCGAAACATTCTCCACCGAGGACGAGGCCGTCAGCCGTGCCAATCAGGTGCCCTACGGGCTCGCAGCCTCAGTCTGGACTCTCAACCCCCAGCTCGGCCACGCCATGGCCTCCAGGCTCGAGGCCGGCACCGTTTGGGTCAACTCACACCTGGTGCTCGCGAACGAAATGCCATGGAGCGGATTCAAAAGCTCCGGGTACGGACGGGACCTGTCAGCCTACGCATTGGACGACTACTCCCGCACCAAGCACGTGATGCACAACAAGGCCCGATAACAGCCAGCTCCCCGTCGCAGCCAACCGGATGTCCTCCCCCGGGAGGACATCCGGCTAACAGCGGCGGTCAATCCACGGCATGGGACTGGTCAGAATGCCGCTACGAGGGTGGCGAACCGGGCCAGGAAGAGCTCTTCACTGTCGCGGGGAACAAAGAGGGCCGGCCCGGGAGTGCCTTGGGCCTCGTCGTGAGTCATTCGCTGCCCGTCCGGCGCCTCATACGGTTCACTGTCCCAGTACACGAGACGGTGGAGGCCGACCATATTGAACTCTTCAATGCATGACGAGCAGATAGGCAAATCGCGGATGTGTGCGTGACCAGGATTGGTCCAACAAACGTCGCAGTAGATCGATTCTTTAAGCATGTTGGTTCCTAACTCGTGGTTGACGCATGCCGTAAACGTGGGGGTTGGCGACCAGAAGCGGGGCAAGGGATGCGCCGAGGCGTGGCGGTGTCAGAAAGGAACTGCCGACCTGCGGGATGGCTTTGTGCTGGGGCGAACAGGTGCATCGTCGCCGTTTGATGCGACCGTCCTTGCTTGAAGTCCTGTCCTCAATCTTGCCAGTCCCGCGACTCCCGTCGGGTACGGGAACCCTGTGAGATTCGCCATCAGAGGGCGCCGTGAAATAAGCCCGGACGGTTTCAGAACTTGACGGTGTGTCCTGCGCCACCCTATCCTTGGTGTTCAATAACTAGATGCGTCGTTCATTTAGTGAACGTAGTCAGCGCATTCGCAGCCACGATATGTGCCGGCCTTGCACTGCCAGCCGCAGGCACTGGTCGCGTAGAACGTCCATGTGGTCACCAGCTGCGTTTCCCATCACGACAGAAAGACAACGATGTCCCAATATCCGAAAACCCAACGTGCAGCACTGACGGGGACTACCCGCCGCCTGCAGGCTGACGACTGCATCGTCGTCGACAAAGGCGAACTCCGCAAAGCCCAGGTGGGGGCCGGCGTCGGGAACTTCATCGAGTGGTACGACATAGGTATTTACGGATACCTGGCGGTCACCATGACCTCTGTGTTCACCGAGGGTATGGACGAGAGGATGGGACTACTCGTCACGCTTCTGGGCTTCGCCGTCTCCTTTGTGGTGCGGCCCCTCGGCGGAATGATCCTGGGCCCGCTGGGTGACAGGATCGGACGCCGCAAGGTGCTCTTCTTCACAATGGCCCTCATGGCCGCAGGCACTACCCTCATCGGCTTGCTCCCCACGGCCGGGCAGGTGGGGCTTTGGGTCATCATCCCTCTCTACCTGCTGAAAATGCTGCAGGGCTTCTCCACCGGAGGCGAGTATTCCGGAGCGGCGACGTACATCGCTGAATTTTCCCCTGACCGCAGCCGCGGCTTCATGACCTCCCTCCTGAACTCCGGGTCAATGCTGGGCTTCGCAGCCGGTGCCGGTGTCGTGGCCGCAACGACCGCCATCACGACTTCGCTGTGGGGCGACGATGCGATGCGCGAAGGCGGGTGGCGCATTCCCTTCCTGATCGCACTGCCCCTGGGCATTCTGGCCATTTCGCTGCGCCGCCGTATCCCGGAATCACCCAGCTTTGAAGTTGCCCACGAGAAATCCGAACGTGGAGACATCAGCCCGATGTTCGTAAGGCATAACCTGCCGAACATCCTGAAGCACTATTGGCCCCAGATTTTGATCGGTTGCGCACTTGTCGCCGCCGACGGCACTTCGGCTTACATGCTCACAAGCTACATGCCCACCTACCTGGAAACAGAGGTCGGGGCAAACTCTGTGCACACCGCAATTGCCGCCGTGGTGGTGCTTGTGCTGCTGGCTGTCATGATTCCGCTAGTGGCCCGCCTGTCGGACCGGATTGGGCGTCGCCCCATCTACGCAGTGGCTACGATCGGCAACCTTGTCCTGCTGCTGCCGGCGTTCTCCCTGATGCAGGTAGGGACGCTGTGGTCACTGTACCTGGCACTGTTCCTTGTATCGCTGCCCAGCGCCTGCTTCCTCGCACTGACCGGTGCAGTAATGTCCGAACTGTTCCCCACAGCCTCGCGCTTTGGCTGTGTAGGCGTAACGCACAACCTCTCCATATCCATCTTTGGCGGCACTACGCCGCTGGTGAGCCAAATCCTCGTGGAGGTCACCGGCAACTCTTACGCACCGGCGTTCTACATCATGTTCTTCTCCGTCGTCGCCCTCTTCGCGCTACTGAAGATGCGTGAGACTGCGTCCCGGCCGCTCCTCGGTTCGGTCCCGGTGGTGTCAAACCGCGGCGAAGCCGTGGCACTGGTGGAGGGACAGGACACCGATGAGCGCATCGACACTGCAACGATGCTGCTCACCCCAGCCCGCCCCTCCCAGGAGCGGGTGGACGCTGCTCACTGACTCTCTTCCCCAGTCCTTGCCTTTGGCAGTCCCGCATTCCAGGACAATCCTCGAGCAAATGGGCGTTTCCCTCATCTAACGAGCCTTCAGAGCGAACGCCGATAACGGATATTCCGTCAAACCTAAATTGGTTGATAGAGGAGAGTCACTAACCGGCGGCGGGTTTGGTCTCGATGTAGTTGATGACCAGGAACTCTCCCGCCGGGACCAGTTCCACGTACCAGCGGGTCGGCTTGTCCAGGTCCTCCCAATTGCCCTGGCCGGCCACTGCGGGGCGGTAGACGGCATCGAACTTCAGGAACGTTCCGCTGTCTGTGGCGCTCGAATCCATCTCCTGCAACAGTTCGAACGTCCCCCGCCCGCTGCCCTCCGGCTCGGCAGAGCGGACCGCTGCCAGGTTCTGCTGGTTCATCACCTTTACAGAGGTGAAGTATTGCTGCCAGGCCACGTCGCTGTGCGTGGTGAACAGGGTGGCCGAGTAGGCCTCCGTGTTCCGTGCGGCGAGCCGCTCAACACAGCTCTCTGGGACGGCCGTGCCTGGACTCCAGGCGGCGATCAGTTCGGAACCGGCGTTGAACCAGCCGCTGTAAGCGTTCAGGACACTGCCGATCGTCTCGCGCGGGGTGCCCAGGGGGATCCGGACCGGCGTTAGGTCGTTCTGGCCGACGAAGGGGCACTCCGGCGGAAGCGCCGACATAGGCGTGGCTGGAGCGATATCCGGCAGAGGCGGCGGCGACGGGAACAGGCTGCAGCCGCTGATGCCGGGCAGCAGCACAAGTGCGGCAGCCGCCGTCGTGATTTTTCTGCCGAGCTCATGCCTGACTGGAACTTTCATTACTTCTCCCCCAATAACGCCACCCTCACCCGGCGACGCTGACCATCCTACCGGGCGGTAGATATGCGCAGGGCCAAGCTCAGGCCTCTCCCCCGCCCATTTTAAAGAGCCGATAATAAAGATTATGTCAAGTAGCAACTGAAAGAGCCGCATAAACGCGTGATAAGCGACCTATGCTTTTAGCTTTGCTACTCGCCTACACCTTGGCCCTCTGCCTTCCATTGATGACGTCAGCTTCTTCGTGCGACTCTATGGCCGCTACAAGGGCACAAGCAAAGTCGGCCAGCGCAATAGCGTAGTCCACTGACCTTTGCCTTGGTCGCAGTTGCTTTTCAATTCTCTCTAAGTCCTCAACAATTGTTTCCAGAGGCCTACGGCCTTGACGAAAGTTCTCAAAATGAGGCCACATATTGAGTGTGATTTTTTGAGTGCCTTCGAAAAGGTTCGTCCACCGCAGGCTTCGTCCTGGCGCATCAGCTTTATTAGTCACCCAATCCACGCCGGCGCTCAGTAACCGCGGGCGGATAGACCTGTCCCAATATCGCCATGCGTCTTCGAGCTCCAGAACGCTTCTATCTTCGTCATCGGTCGGCCCGAATTCCTTGAAGGCTTCCTCCGACTCCGTTACGAGTGCGGAAGCATAGGCTAGTTGGTCTTCCTTTTCTTTTTGGCTAGTACCCCTGTCGCTTTCGTCAATCAGCAGGTGGCGACTCCAATGGACGCTGGCCTCTGCCCTTTTAAGCAGATCCTTCAAAGCATCAGTTGTGAGGTTCCCGCGCTCCAGACGGGTGGCGCGTTCACGCAAGTCCTTTGCGGAAGCCAATGCTAGCCGGTAGGCACTGAGTCTTTCGATGCGTTCGTCCTGGCGAACGGAAATGGCTTTTACTAAAACCAGCCCTAAAGGAAAGCCGAAGAAAGCTACTGCTGCTGAGGACGCTAGGTTGACCAGGAACGGACTCTCTCGCCACCACTGCTGAGAATCCATACTGATACCAAGCAAAATACAGGCGAGGGCGGCTAAGAAAGAAACCACTACGATGGTTTGCAAACCCCAGCTTAGATCTCGGAACGTTCGCGGGACGTTGTCCCAGTCCTCTTTGGCCACGTTTGCCTCCTTATGTGCTAAGACATCTTTGCACGCGTGAGTTCCAGGACTGGCGCAAAACGCGCTATGGCCTATTCTTAGGCTGCTATTAGGGGGGGCTCTCATTACGCAGGATTCTGCCCGACGCAGCCCCACCGATTTCCCCAACATGATCACTTGTCACCAAACCTGCGCAGTGCCGATAGCCGACGTTCCGTCAAGCTAGGGCTGCGCGAACTATTGCACATCGACGGCGGAGACAGGGGAGCGGCTCACTCCAGCTTGGCTTGGCGCAAATACTGGTAGACGGTCTCCCTGCTGATTCCGTAGTCACGGGCAAGGAGGGCTTTTGGAACTCCGGTGCCGGCGCGCTGGACGAGCTCGGCGGCCCGTTCCTGTGTGAGGGTCTTTTTCCGTCCTTTGTAGGCGCCGCGTTGCTTGGCTAGGGCGATGCCTTCCTTTTGGCGTTCCTTTATGAGGGAGCGTTCGAATTCAGCGAAGGCGCCCATGACGGAGAGCATGAGGTTGGCCATGGGGGAGTCCTCACCGGTGAAGACCAGGCTCTCTTTTATGAACTCCACCCGCACGCCTTTGCGGGTGAGACCCTGGACCAGGGCTCGCAGGTCATCGAGGTTGCGGGCGAGCCTGTCCATGCTGTGAACCACCACGGTGTCCCCATCTCGTGCGAACCGCAGCAGTTGCGTGAGCTCCGGTCTGGCAGTATCCCTGCCTGAGGCTTTGTCCATGAAGACCCGGTCCAGAATTTGGCCTTCGAGTTGGCGCTTCTCATTTTGGTCCAAAGTGCTCACCCGCACGTAGCCGATCCGCTGCCCGCTCACGTGGCCTCCTATCCTCGTCCTGTCAGGTTGAGTTCTAGGCCCGTTCAGGAAGGAAGTCAAGGCATTGTGGATACCGTTTCGAGGTGCACCAGCTGGTTTTGCGGCCGCAGTTGCAAGCGAATGATGGCCACCGCCCAACTGCTGAGCGCCGCGGGAAACGTCTCTATTGCTTAGCGATGGGCAGTGATGAAACCGTCGGTTCTTGGGAAGGCCGGTCCGGCCAGTGCTTGATGGATTGAAGGTATTCGGTAGCGTCCGCTTGTTCGCTGAATTCCAGAAGGTTCCCGACTTTTTCTACCAGTACGTCCCGCACCTCAGCTGGGGTGGCGAAGAAGAACTCCTTCCGTGGATTGGCCTGGTTCACGGCCTTCGTCGCGAAATGTTTATGGAGCTCGTTTTCCAAGGTGACGGCATCTTCAGAGAAGAAAAGAGTGTGGATGTCGAAGCGGAACGGTACTGATGCGCCGCTGAGCTCCGCGACGCGTTCCGCGGGTTCGAGCCGCCGTGTCAGGCCGATCTTGACGACGTCATCGCCAAAGGCTCCGCGGTTGGAGATCACGTAAACGTAGCCAGCGCGGATGTTAGCTGCCCGGAAGTCGTTCTGAGCGATGGCTTCGTCGATAAGCTCGAGCCTCCGCTCGAGATCGGCATCCCCCTGACCAGATGCTCGCATCGCGTTGAGAGCATTAAGGAGGTGGGCGCGTTCCTTGTCGAGCCGGGCCCGTTCCTCGGCGAGTTCGCGTTCGACGCGGCGTTCCTCGCGCAGACGAGCCTTTTCCTCTCGTTCTGCTTCTTTCTCCTCCTGCTTCTTCATGAGCCAGTCGGCAGTGAGCTCGATTTCTTCGACGCGCAGAGCGTGGAAGTCATCACTGATGTGCATTTCCATCAGTGCGCCCAGTTTTGCGATTGCCATGCGGGACGCATCGAGGCGACGCTTCGCCGTGACAACATTGCCTAGCTTTAAGGATCTGATGCTGTTGTCCGCCTCGGCGTTATAGGCGCGAAGCATCAGTTTGGCCAGGTCATCGGTCATGCGCCGGCCCTTGGCGAGGGAATTGTTGAAGGTGAACAGATTCGACTTCACGATCGCCTGCCCGGCTTTAACCAGTTCCGCGATTCGCCCTTCCACCTCGTCTAGCCGGTCACGAAACGATGCAGCATTCTCAAGCGGGTGGTGATACCGGTAAATGCCGACTTCCTGGAGCACTCGCGCGTCGTCGAGTTCAACGTATGGAGTGGATGCGTCGGTAGCATCGGAGAGTTGCCGCCGAAGAAGTTCATTTTCTGCCTCAAGAAATGCAACCCGTGCAGCCACTGAAGATACGGTGGGTTCCTCTTTGCTCGGTGATGATTCAGGTCCCGGCTCCGTGTCGGCCGGGGAGGGCGAATCTCCTGATGGCAGCCAGAGTTGCCATCCTGGCGGGGGTGCCGGCCACGAAGGGTCCGGCGTCCAGCCTGTCGGTGGCCGCCAGGACGCGGGGGGCTGGGGCCAGCCAGGAGGCGGATTGAAAACCAGATCAGCCGTCGTCATCAGGAGCGCCGAACTCCTGCGACATTCGCGGGTGCCAGCCCGAGTGGGTTCTTTGAGACTGCGGCACCCAAGTGTTCCAGAGTAGCCGCAGGCACCACCGCTGACAGGTCGATGGCAGAAAAGGCCTCACGTGATACCCCGACTGCGGCGAAAGGTATGTACGTTTCGTTGCCTGTCGCCGGGTTAATTGTCTGTGTTCCGACTTCCAGCGCGATGCTTTGTATCAGCGCGCGACGATCAGCTTCAAAGATTTCATGCAAAGTCCGCAGTACGACCTGGTGGACGATTCCCGCATATCGGTCCTTCGACTCTTTCTGTGAAAGCGCTACCGGCGTGATCTCGTCGCTGGCCTTTACGTACTTGTAGGACTTGATCGTGGGGACCTGGTCTGGGCTTGGGATGAGGACGCGCAACGCGAGTTCTGCTGTGCCAGGTTCAAACTCTGCCTCGTGCTCTACGGAGAATCCGTCGGGGTAGACGGAGTTGGCGAGCACGATGCCTACGTATTCCTGGACCGCTTCCACGGAACCGTAACTGAGATTTGTGATGAGTTGGTCGATCGAGGCGTTGTGCTCAGCAACCTCGGTCTCACGCGCGGCGCATTCGTCCTGGTACCGGGCTTGTGCTGCCGCCAGCCTTTGCTTTCGGTTGTTCTCATCGGCCGCATACCTATCAGCAACCGCCTGCCGCCGCCCGGGCAACTGGGCCATCTCATGCTCCCAAGACGAATAAGCTTCGGCAAACGCGGCCTCGGCTTGGGCTTGGGCCTCAGCAAGCTTCTTCTTGCGGCCAAACAGCCCGGTCGGGGGAGCGGGGGGTTCGAACACCGGGGCCGGGGGATCGGGCAGGGGTACAGGCGCGGGAATTGGGGTCTCGAGCCTCCGGTCAAACGGGGGATGTTCAGCCCTTCTGCGCAAGCTGGCAAGGTCAACGTAATCATCCACTGCCAGAGTCGATTCAAGGAGGCTGTCAACCTGATCGTAAACGCTTGCAAGCTGGGCGTTCAGCTGCTCGACTTCGGCCTGGCGGCTGGCCACGTGGGCGTCATGCGCTTCCTTCTCAAGGCGTTTGCGGTCCGCCTCGGAAGCACGCTGCAGTGCAGCCTGCGCCCTTTGCTCAGCTTTCCATGCCTGCTCGGCCCGGCGCGCCGACGCCGCCTGTTCCCGTGCCGCGGCTCGCTGGCGCTGTTCGGCCACTCTCGCTTGGTGCTGCATTTCCGCTAAAAAGCCACGACGCCGTGCCAAATCAAACCCCCAGATACAGTCTTCGTTCACATTAGCAAGTAACTGAAAGATTAAAGTATTCACCTAGCAGGCCGACCCGAAATTATTTAGTAGCCTGCATCAAAAGCGAGTCCTGACAGCAGGCGGCTCTGTCGCAATACGATCACCTCGGCTGCAGGCTAGTGGGCAGGGTCACGCGAAACCTCCGTCGCGGCCTCTCCGAGCTTGTGGAAGCCGTTGAATCGATTGATAATCGAGGCCTAGTTTTTGCTGGGAAGGCCGGAGCTCCGGCTTTACATAACGGCCACCACCATAACAACCACCATGCCGAACTCACAGGGAATCCTCAGGTTTACCGGCACATAATGGACCGGAGCTCCGGTCAACCGCTATTTGACTGGAGCTTCGCCAATTTCAGATCGCCACGGTTCAGGCCCTGCCCGAACACATGGTGAATTGAATTGGCGTGGTTGACGAAGACCTGGAGGGTCGTTCCGGGGTGGCACAGGAAACCTTCCGGGAGCCCCTCGCGGCGCCAGCTTTACATAAGGTCCGTTGTCGGCTTGAAAGCGCACCAACTGGTGGGCCGACTTCAGGTGAAGCGTGACGTCCAGGCGCAGCTCGATAAGACTTCGCTGCTTGAACCCGGCGAATCCGCCGACCTTGCCACTACGCCTTGGGGTCACTACCCAAGATGCGAAGCAGCTCGAGGGTCAGAAGGCGCAACTCCTCGTACCCGTGTTGGTAGAAAAGCGGGGTCATCTGATGCAGGGGAGTGTCGTCGAGTTCGCGCAGCATCCGCACCGCCTCTTCGATGACTTCCTGATCGTTTTCGTAGATTGAACCGTGCAAAGGCTGGGACTCTTCGGAACTCTCGGCGGCCATGGAATCCTCCGTCCTTGGGTTGGACCATTCACTTTAACTCTTGCGGTACGAATCGACTCCAATGCTAAGTCGATCGGTGGGCCCATGAGCACTTCAGCAGCGGAAGCCGCCCGTCTCAGCCCAGCGGCGCCGGGCCCAGCTCATCCAGCAGTTTCTGCATGGCCACGTAGGCCTTGTTGCGGTAGGCGATCAGCTCGGGAATCCGATCGGCCGGGACGTTGAGGAACCCGGCGCCGGTCTTGGTGCCGAGCTTTCCGGCCTCCACCAGATCGGACAGAATCGCAGGCGTGGCGAACCGCTCCGGGAAGTCCTTTTGCAGTGACTTGTAGCAGAAGTTGTACACGTCCAGCCCGGCCATGTCGGCGATGGCGAACGGACCGAAGAACGGCAGCCGGAAGCCGAAGGTGGTGCGGACCAGGGTGTCCACGTCGTCCGCCGTCGCGATGCCCTGCTCCACCAGCTGCGCCGCCTCGTGGAACAGCGCGTACTGCAGGCGGTTCAGCACAAAACCGGTGACGTCCTTGACCACGGCGGTCTGTTTGCCGGCGGCGTGGGCCAGCTCGCGGACCGTACCCACGGTGGAGGCAGACGTGCCAGCATGCGGAATGATCTCGACTCCCGGAATGAACGGGGACGGGTTCGAGAAGTGCACGCCCAGGAACCGCTCCGGGTTGCTCACCGGCCGGGACAACTCAGCTATGGAGATGGTGGAAGTGTTGGAGCCGATGATGGCATGCGCCCGGGCAGCGGCACTGATCCGCGAAAGCGTCTGGTGCTTGATCTCCATAACCTCGGGGACGGCTTCCTCAATGAAGTCGGCGTCGGCCACGGCCTCCTCGATGTCCTTTGCGGCCCAGAGGTTCTGCTTCAGGATTTCGGTGGAGCCGGCGGGGAACAGCCCGTCGGCCACGAACTGGTCAGACTCCACCAGGAGGCGGTCGTAATTGCTTTGGGCCACCTCTGCGGACACGTCGGAGAGGGCCACACGCGCCCCTCCCAGCGCCAGGACCTGCGCGATCCCGCCGCCCATGTAGCCCGAGCCGACGATGGCGATTTTCCGGGCGCCCGCAGATGCTGGGATGGTTGCTGTTTCGGTCATGATCAGACTGCCTTCGTGGATTCGGGCTCGTAGGAGCAGATGGCATCCACCTTCGCGGCGGAGGCTGAATTTTCGTCGAAGCGGTAGCCGAGCCATTCGCCCACCAGCTTCTTGGCCAGTTCCAGGCCGATGACCCGCTGGCCCATGGTGAGGACCTGCGCGTTGTTGCTCAGCACCGACCGTTCAACGGAGTAGCCGTCGTGGGCGGTGACGGCGCGGATCCCCGGCACCTTATTCGCCGCGATGGCCACGCCCAGTCCGGTACCGCAAATCAGCAGCGCACGGTCCGCCTCGCCCTGCGCCACTTTGCGGGCGGCGTCGACGGCGACATGGGGGTAGGCGGTCGTGTCGCCGGCACCGACCCCCACATCCACGACGGACGCGACGCGGCTGTCCGCTGCGAGCAGCGCCTTCAGCGCCTCCTTGTATTCGACGCCGGCCTCGTCGTTGCCGATGACGATGCGCCAGCCTGCTGCGCCCTCCGCACTCACGCCCGGGCTCCATTTCCGGCCACGGAAGCGGCCAGCCGGGAATCGGGCAGGGGCTGCGAAAAGTCGAGGTAATCAGAAATCCGTGTCGCGATCAGGGCAAAGGAAACCGCTCCGGGATCCGGGTGCCCCAGGCTTTTCTCGGCCAGCGGCCGGGCCCTCCCCTTCAGCGGGCGCAGGGATGCGGTGGCGTCGGCTGCCTGCCGGGCGGCGGTGACCGCTGAGGCCAGCGCCCCGGTCACTGGTGCGCCGTCGTCGAGCGCGGCCAGGAAGGCGTCCCGGAAGGGAAGCAGCGCGTCCACCATGGTCTTATCGCCCGGCTGCGCTTTGCCCAGGGTGGTGACGGCATCAGTGAATGCTGCCACGGCGGCCGCCGCGTCCTCCCCTCGGTACGAGTCCTTGGTGCCGAGAGTCCTGCCGGCAGCGGCCACGGCGGATCCCCACAGCGCCCCGGACGTTCCTCCCGCGCGTTCGCTCCAGGCTTCCCCCGCCGCCGAGAGGACACGCTGCACGGAAACTCCGGCTGCCGCGGCGTCCCGCGCGGCAGTTGCCGCCGCTACCGCGCCCCGCCGCATGCCGATCCCATGGTCGCCGTCGCCGGCAATGGCGTCCAGCCTGCCCAGTTCCTCAACATGTTCGACGACGGCGTCCCGCGCCTGGGCCAGCACGGCGGCTGCCAGCCGGCCCAGCGCAGCCGCTGCCGCCGTCGTGCCTTCCGTCTCAGCGGCCACGGCATCTTCCGGCCCTGCCAGTTCCCGCCGTGCGCGCGGTGCCATGCTGCCCTTGCGGAACCCAGGAGTGTCAGCCGGGGCGGCCCAATAGTGCTCCAGCTCCTCGTCAAGCCACAGCAGGGTCAGGGACAGGCCGGACATGTCCAGGCTGGTGACCAGTTCACCGCATTCGGGCTCCACGACGGTAAGGCCGGCGGTGGTGAGAAGCTTCTCAATCTTGCCGAACAGCACAAACAATTCCTCGTACTTCACCCGGCCCAGACCGTTGAGGATGGCCACCACGCGGTCTCCGGCGTCCTGGGGCTTGTCGGCAAGCAGCCGGGAGACGAGCAGTTCGGCCAGCTCGGAGGCCGTGGGCATTGGATGCTCGGAAATCCCCGGTTCACCGTGGATGCCCAGGCCCAGAGCCATCTTGCCGGCCGGCACGTGGAAGAGCGGTTCCGCAGCGCCCGGCAGCGTACAGCCGTCGAAGGCCACGCCGAGGGAGCGCGTGCGGTAGTTGGCGCGGACAGCAAGCCGTTCGACGGCGTCAAGGTCCAGTCCCGCTTCGGCCGCCGCGCCCGCAATTTTGAAGACCGTCAGGTCACCGGCAATGCCGCGGCGCTTGTCCATCTGGTCCAGGGGAGCGCTGGCGATGTCGTCCGTGACCAGCACCGTGCGGGTCTCGATGCCCTCGGCTTTCAGCCGCTGCTGCGCCTCGCCGAAATGGATCACGTCCCCGGCGTAATTGCCGTAGCTGAACAGCACCCCGCCGCCGGCGTCCGCCGCCTTGGCTACGCGGTAGGCCTGCCCGGCGGAGGGCGACGTGAAGATGTTGCCGCATACGGCACCAGTAGCCAGGCCGGGGCCTACCAGACCGGCGAAGGCGGGGTAGTGGCCGGAACCGCCGCCCGCCACCACGGCCACCTGGCCGGCAGGAACATCGGTGGAGCGGACCACGCCGCCGTCCACGCGGGCCACGTAGCCGCGGTTGGCGGCGGCAAAACCGTCCAGCGCCTCCTGCTCAAAGTTGGCAGGGTTGTCGAAGATCAGGGTCATGGTTTCCTCGTTGAAAATCCTTGGTATGTAGCCGTGAAGGCCTGCACCGGTTACACGCGGGCGGGTTCCGCCGCCGGCTGTTGCCGGCCCTGGACCACCTGGCTCTTGCCGAGCGCATAGCCGTCCTTCTTTGGCAGGACGTGGCGCCGCAGGTAGTCCTGGTTGCTGGCCGCCACGCTCAGGCCATCCCCGCCGTAATGTTCGGTGCAGAGGATGCCCTGGAACCCCACGGACAAGGCCAGCTTGAAGGCTTCGCGGTAATTGATCAGGCCGCTCTCCATGGGAGCCGGCATGGTGACGTACATGTCCCGCGCCACGTCCTCGTCGCGGCAGTAGTTCTTCATGTGCCAGTAGTTGGAGTAGGGAAGGGTCTTGGCCACCAGCTCCCGCCAGTCCTCCACCGGCCGGTGAAGGCGGATCAGGTTGCCGAGATCCGGGTTCAGTCCCACGTTCGGGAGGCCAATGTCCTGGACGAGGCGCACCGATGAATCCGCGGTTCCCAGGTACGTATCCTCGTACATCTCAAGCGAGAGCAGGACTCCCACCTCGGCCGCATGCCGGCCCAGTTCCCGGAGGCGGACCACGGCGTTGGTCCAGGTTTCCTCGTCTCCCACCGGGTCCTTGTGGCCGTCCACCGTCCAGAACCACAGCTGTTTCTGCTGCTCCGGCCTGATGGCCTGGTGGAGTCCGACGGAGACAACCTCGCAGCCCAGCTCGGCCGCCGCGTCAATGGTGCGGTGGCTGTACGCCAGGTTGGCTTCCCAGTTGGCTTCGTCAATGACGCTGCGGCGGATGGCGGAGATGGCCGGGATGCCGAGGCCGGCGTTCTCCGCCGCCTGCCTGAACTCCGCGAGGCGGTCCCGGCTGAGGTCACCGGGACGGACCCAGCTGTCCGTCAGGTCTGCGTTGGCGAACCCGGCGTCCTTGACCTCGGTGAACGCTTCCGCCCAGGCCGAGGGATCGGCGTCGTTGATGTGCATTCCCTGGGCGTCCGTGCCCGGGAACGGCAGCATGGCCGCGGCGATGGGCCAGGTGTCGGCTGTATAGGCCATGCCCTAGGAAGCTTCTTGGGGCTGGAGGGCATCCACATCGTCGGCCAGGACAGTCAGTTCCACGCTCTCCGGCCGTTCAACCGTGCTGGTGATGGGCACTGTCGAGCCGGTGTGGGCTGATTCGAGGACCGACTCCATCACTTCCAGGACGTGGTAGGCCAGGGTTCCGCCGGCCCGGGGCTCGGTGCCCTGCGGCGTGGAGGCCAGGTCGGCGATGCCGAAACCGCGTCCGGCGTCAACGTATCCGGCGGAGACGGGAAGGGTTTCCCAGGCGTCAGCGCCGAGGGCGAACAGCTGGACGTCGCCGTCAAAGTGGTTCGGGTCCGGCACCACCAGGGATCCGCGCTCGCCGTGGATCTCGATGTTCGGCGACTTGGACTTCACGGCATCGAAGCTCATCACCAGGGTGGAGAGTGCGCCGGAGGCGTGGACCAGGACGCCGGTCACGTGGGAATCGATATTAACGGGGACCTTTTCGCCCTGGCGCGGCCCGGAGCCGATGGTCCGCTCATCGCGGGTGTGGCTTGCGGCGCCGATGACTGAGACGACGGGGCCCAGCAGGGTGACCAGGGCCGTCACGTAATAGGGGCCCATGTCCAGGAGGGGTCCGCCGCCGGGCTGGTAGTAGAAGTCCGGATTGGGGTGCCAGCGCTCGTGCCCGGGCGTCACCATGGTGGCACTCGCGGAGATGGGGGCGCCGATCAGCCCGTCATCGATCGCCTTGCGGGCGGTTTGGATGCCGGTGCCAAGCACCGTGTCAGGAGCGCAGCCGACGACGACGCCCGCCTCGCGCGCTGCGTCCAGCATCTTGCGTGCCTGGCCGGTTGTGGCGGCGAGGGGTTTCTCGCCGTACACGCTTTTGCCTGCGGCAATTGCCTTCAGTGCCACCTCGGCGTGCGCCGCCGGGATGGTCAGGTTCAGGACGAGTTCGACGTCGTCCGCCGCGAGGAGCGACTCAACGGAAACGGCCCGGACGCCCTCGTACTGCTCCGCGACGGCCTGGGCGCGTGCGGGGTCGAGGTCCGCCACCGCCACCAGCTGGATGTCCCCGAGTCTCCGGAAACTGGCCAGATACTGCGCGATGATGGCTCCGCAGCCAATGATTCCTACTTTCAACGGCTTGCCCACAGCAGGCCCCTTTCGATGATGGTGCGGACGTTCTGGTCCTGGAGGATTTCGACACGGTGGCCGGGAGTTGTGACGAAGATGCGGCCCTTGCCCCACTGGCGCGTCCAGATGGCCGGTGAGGTGACTTCGCGGTTCCACGGGTCCCACTCCCGGACCTTCTGGGTGGTGGTGGCCAGGACGTCGATGTAGTCATCCGAGAGAACCCAGTACTGCTCGGTGACCAGGTCGAAGTCCGGGATGCCCTTGGTGATGGGGTGTTCCGCGGCCGCCGGCAGCATGTTCACCGTGTAGGGCACATAGTTGTCGGACTGCTCCCCAACGCACTCGTCCGGATGCTTGCCGGGGTGGCAGGCGAACTGGCCGCCGATCAGGTGCAGGTAGTCCGAGGTGTTCCGGTAGGAATCGGCGATCCCGCCGTGCCAGCCCGCCAGGCCGGTGCCGTTTTCCACGGCGGTCCGCAGCCCGGCCAACTCGTCCTTTTCGATGGTGCTCATGGTCATGCACTGCATGATCAGGTCCACACCCGCCATGTAGCCGGCGTCGGCGTAGACCTTGGGGGATTCCTCGACGCGGACGTCGTAGCCGTTGTCCTTGAGGTAGGGAATGAAGAGCTCGGTGGCCTCGTAGGGCTGATGGCCGTCCCAGCCGCCGCGGACCACCAGGGCATTCTTGCGATCTGTCATTGAGGAGTTCCTTTGTTTATCCACCGGCACGTTGAGGGCCGGCAGGAGGTTCGGGTCAGCGGCTGGCGAACGCGGCGTCGAAGGCCGCTGCGGGCGGGGCAATCCGGGCGAGTTCCTGGACCATGGCCAGCGCCTGCGGTGCACCGATGAGCCTGTCCATTCCGGCGTCCTCCCATTCGATGCTGGTGGGGCCGTCGTAGCCGATGGCGTTCAAGGTCCTGAAGATCCGGTTCCACTGGACGTCGCCGTGGCCGGCCGTGACAAAGTCCCAGCCGCGCCGCGGGTCCGCCCACGCCAGGTGGGAGCCCAGGCGGCCGTTGCGGCCATCAAGCTGCCGGACCGATTCCTTCACATGGACGTGCAGGATGTGTTCGGCGAAGTCCTGCAGGAACATCACCGGGTCCAGGTCCTGCCAGATGAAGTGGGACGGATCGAAGTTCAGTCCGAAGTTCTTGCGGTGGCCGATGGCTTCCAGGGTGCGCTTGGCGGTCCAGTAGTCGTAGGCGATTTCGGAGGGGTGGACCTCCAGTGCGAAGCGGACACCCTCCTCCTCGAAGACGTCCAGGATGGGGTTCCAGCGGTCGGCGAAGTCCTGGTAGCCGGCGTCGATCATTGCCTCGGAGGCGGGCGGGAACATGGCGACGGCCTTCCAGATGGAGGAACCGGTAAAACCTGTAACGGTCCTGACGCCGAGGCGCGCGGCTGCGCGGGCTGTGTCCTTCATCGACTCGGCGGCGCGGCGGCGCACTCCTTCAGGATCGCCGTCGCCCCAGATCCCAGCGGACAGGATGCCCTGGTGGCGTTCGTCGATGGGGTCGTCGCACACGGCCTGGCCGGTGAGGTGGTTGGCGATGGCGAAGACTTTCAGGTGGTTCTTCTCCAGGATGTCCAGCCGGCCCTGGAGGTAGTTGTCGTCCTCGGCGGCGCGGCGCGGGTCCAGATGGTCGCCCCAGCAGGCGATCTCGAGCCCGTCGAAGCCCCACTCGCCGGCGAGCCGGGCCACCTCCTCAAAGGGCAGGTCGGCCCACTGGCCGGTAAAAAGCGTGATGGGTCGTGTCATGGCCGTTCCTTGTCCTGTCGTCATTGCCTAGACCTTTTGCCATTGGCTGGAGTTGGCGGCGCTGGCTTCCACGGCCGCGAGCACCCGCTGGACCTGCAGGGCGTCGGCAAACGATGGTTCGGGCTGGCGGCGCTCGCCGATCGCCGTCACCAGGTCCACTACCTGGTGGGTGAAGCCGTGTTCGTAGCCCAGGCCGTGGCCTGTGGGCCACCAGTTGCCGACGTACGGGTGCTCGGGCTCCGTGACGAAGATCTTGCGGAAGCCGGCGTCCGGGGATTCGGCCGCGTCGTAGAAGGACAGGACGTTCATGTCCTCGAAGTCGAAGGCCAGTGAACCTTTGGTGCCGTTGACTTCCAGGCGCATGGCGTTCTTCCGGCCCAGCGCGTAACGCGTGGCTTCGAAGACGCCGATCGTGCCCATGGCGCCAGCGCCGCCGTCGAACTTTGCGCTGAAAATCGCTGCGTCATCCACGGTGACCGCTCCCCGGGGCGCGTCGCTGCCGGCGTCCCCGTGGCCGCCGAGGCCCACCAGGTCACCGGCCAGCGGCCTCTCGGTGACAAACGTTTCGAGCAGGGCGGACACACCGCTGATGGTGTGGCCAGTGACCCACTGGGCCGCATCGATGCTGTGTGCTCCAATGTCGCCCAGGGAGCCGGACCCGGACTTGCTCTTGTCCAGCCGCCACGTCATGGGGGCGTTGGCATCGGAGAGCCAGTCCTGCAGATACTGTGCCCGGACGTGCCGGATGTCGCCCAGCCGGCCTTGTTCCACGAACCGCTTGGCCAGGGCCAGGGCGGGCGTACGGCGGTAGCTGAAGCCGCACATTGACATGATGCCCTGCTTGGCGGCGGTCTCCGCCGCAAGGGTCATCCGCTCGGCCTCCTCCACTGAGTTCGCCAGCGGCTTTTCACACAGCACATGCTTGCCGGCTTCAAGGGCGGCGATGGCAATTTCGGCGTGGGTGTTGCCGGGCGTGCAGATGTCGATGAGGTCGATGTCGTCCCGCTCGATCAGGCGGCGCCAATCCGTTTCGACGGATTCCCAGCCCAGCTTGTCCGCGGCGGCGCGGACGCCCTCGGCGTTCCGGCCGGCAACCGCGGTGAGCTCCGGCTGCAGCGGCAGGTCGAAGAACCGTGGGGCCGTTCGCCAGGCGTGGGAGTGCGCTGCACCCATAAAGGCGTAGCCCACCATGCCGACCCGCAGGGGTTTTGCGGTGGTCATGTGCATTTCCTTTCGTGAGAATCGTGGTCCTACTTGCTGAAGCCGGCGGTGAGGCCGCTGAGCAGCTGGCGGCGGCCCACGACGTAGAGCACGAGGATGGGCAGCGTGCTGAGCACCACCGAAGCCAGAACAGCCGGAATGTTGACGCTGTACTCGCCCTGGAACGTCCACAGCCCGAGGGGCAGGACGCGCAGGTCCGGGCTCTGGGTCAGGACCAGCGGAAGCAGGAATCCGTTCCAGACGTGCAGGCCGTTGTAGATTGCGACGGTCACGATGGCGGGACGGGTCAGCGGGAGGGCCAGCCGCCACATGATCTGCCACTCGCTGCAGCCGTCCAGGCGCATCGACTCGAACAACTCGTTTGGCACGTCGCGGATGAAGTTGGACAAAATCAGCACCGTCAGCGGGATGGCAAAGGCTACGGACGGCAGCATCAGCGCCAGCAGGCTGTCGTACAGGTTGAGGCGGATGATCATCAGGTAGATCGGGATGATCGTGGCCTGGAGCGGGATGGCCAGTCCCATAAGGAACAGGCCGTTGACCAGTTTGAGGAACCTGCCGCTGCCCCTGACGATGGCGAACGAGGCCATAAATGAAACCAGCACCGCCGGAACCACCGAACCGATCGTAACGATGGAGCTGTTCATGAAGTACGTGGCGAAGTCGGCTTCCAGGACCAGCTGGTAGTTTTCCAAAGTCGGTGATGTGGGAAGTGCCAGCGGATTCTGCCCGAAGTAGCCTTCCTGCGTCTTCAGGCTGGTGATGACCACGTAGTACACCGGGATGATGATGATGGCGAGCCAGATCCAGCCGCCGAGGCCGGCCGGGATGTTGAACTGCCTCAGCCGGGAACCGAACCCCCGCTTCGCGGCGGCGATATTGGCGGGGGAGCCGACCCGGGCCTCCTCCGTGCTGTTACTCAGGACGGTACTCACGCTACAGGCCTTCCAATTGGCTGCCCTGCTTGTCCTTGCCCCCAAGGCGCTGGAGGAGCAAGGCAAGTGCAAGGCCGATGAGGACGAGAATGACGGCGATGACGCTTGCCGGGCCCATCAGGTTGGCCCGGAAGCCCCGCAGGTACATGTCCAGCGCCAGGATCCGGGTGGAGTTACCGGGGCCGCCGCCGGTAAGGACGAAGATCAGGTCGAAGTACGTCAGCGACCCCACCACCATCAGGGTGGACGAGGTGATGATGGTGTACTTCAGCTGGGGGAGCGTGATGTGGAAGAACTGCTTGATGGTTCCGGCCCCGTCGATCTCGGCCGCTTCGTAGAGTGATTTGGGGATCTGCCGCACGCCGCCCTGGTAGATGAGCGTATGGAACGGCACGAACTGCCATGCGATCACAAAGATGGCCAGGCCCAGGGCCAGATGCGGGACACCCAGCCAGTCCTGGGCAAGGAAGGGCAGTCCCAGGCCGGTTGCCAGGCCGAAGTTCGGATCCAGCAGGGCCTTGAAGGCGATGGCCACTGCAGCCGACGAGAGCAGCAGGGGCAGGAAGTACAGCACTGCCAGGGCGGCCCGGTAGCGCTGGCTTCCTGCAGTGAAGACACCCAGCAGGAGGCTGATCGGGGTCTGGACGAGCCAGGAGGCGATCATGATCAGGAAGGTCAGCCCCAGGGCGTTGTACAGCCCGGGGTCGGCAAGTACCGAGAACCAGTTGCCCAGGCCCGCCGCCCCGATGGCGCCGATGCCGTCCCAGCTGGTGAAGCTCAGAATGAAGACGCCGGCCAGCGGCACGACGGCGAAGACCAGGAAGAAGAACAACGCAGGCAGCGTCAGCCACGCGAGGGCGGCGCGGCGCTTCCCGGTCTGCTCCGACTCGGTCCTGGCCGCGGCAGTGGTGGGAGCGGTGGAGACGGCGTTACTCATTTTCCGAGGGTGGCATTCATGTTCTCGGCGAACTGCTGCGGCGTGATCGACTTCAGGAACAGCTGGTCGATGTTGTTCAGCAGGGCCTCGGCGGCAGTGGGGCTCAGGGCCTGGTCCCAGGACTGCTGGAAGCTGGGAGCGTTCTTGGCCATGTCGTACACGAAGTTCAGGAAGTCCTTGTCCGGAGAGGTGTTGAGCTTGTCCTCGATGCCGTTGACGATGGGAACGGATCCGGAGTTGATGTAGGTGTCGATCACCGTCTCGGTCAGGATGCCGTCCTTGAAGAACTTCTTCGCCGACTCCTTTTCCTCCTCTGTCGCCTTCGAGGAGATCGACATGTACTGGGCAGGGTTCCCGACGCCGTTCTTGGCGTCGCCCTTGCCGCCGGCAACGGTGGGGAACTGGACGAAGCCCAGCTTTCCGTCCTGGACGAAATTCTGGCCGCCCTTCTTCATGGCGCCGTAGGTCCACGACCCATGCAGCATCATGGCAGCCTTGCCCGTGAACAGCAGTGCCTGGTCCGCGTTGGAGTCTGCAGTGATCGATGAGAAGCCCTTGATGAAGCCTTCCGCCGTCACGAGTTCCTGGATTTTGGTGCCCGTTTCGATGACGGCGGGGTCCAGCCAGGCGTTGGGCTTGCCTTCGAAGATCGCGGTGAAGACGCCGGGGCCGCCGATGCGGTCCAGCAGGTATTCCAGCCACATCATGGAGGTCCAGCGCGACTGTCCGCCCAGTGAGAAGGGTGCCACACCCATGCCGTTGAAGGTCTTGACCAGCGACATGATGTCATCCCAGGTCTTTGGCGGCTGCACGCCGGCCTTTTCGAACAGTTCCTTGTTGTAGAACAGGACGATCGGGGCCACGTACTGGTTGGGAAGCGCGTAGATCTTGCCGTTGACGGTGGCTGCACCGAAGGACGCGGGGAAGAACTTCTCTTTCAGGTCCTTGTTCTCGTCAAACCAGCTGGTCAGGTCGTCCACCTGGTTGGCCTCGGCGTACGTCTTCAGGGTGCCGCCACCCCAGCCGTAGATGATGGTGGGGGCCTGGCCGGCGCCGATGGCGGTCTTGATCTTGGTCTTGTAGGCGTCGTTCTGGAAGTAGGTTACTTCGATCTTGTTGTCGGGGTTCGCCGAATTGAAGGCGTCCACGGCCTTCTGCATGGTGGTTTGGTTCGGCTCACCGGAGAGGTACCACATGCCGGCGCCCCCGCCGGCGCTGGAGGCGCCCGGTCCGGAAGTGCCGCAGGCAGTGGTCGCTGCGACAGCGAAGGGAGTGAGGGCGGCAAGGGCGAGGAAAGAGCGGCGGGACGTCTGGGGCTGCTTCATTGCTTCTCCATCTGGGGTTTGCTTCTTTGCAAGGTGCGGGTCTCTGCCTGACCAGTTCGAAACATTTCGAAAGGGTGATTTAGGTCACGCTCTAAACTAAAGTGGCTGTCTGGTGGAGGTCAATAGGTCGCGGCCGAAATTTTTGGCACAAGGACAGGGCTTCCCTTGACCGTTGCGTTGCTGCTTCTGCAGAATGAAGCTCACGAAAATTTCGAAAGGTTGCGAAGCGTGAGATCGATGAAGATATCAGAGCAGGCCAAGCCGACGCTTGCCATGGTCGCGCTGCAGGCCGGCGTCTCGGCCCCAACCGTTTCGAAGGTGGTGAACGGCCGCGACGACGTGGCGCCGGAGACCCGTGCCCGCGTCCTGGCGGCTCTCGAGCAGGCAGGGTACCAGTCCCCGCTGCAGCGCCGTTCGGCCGGAGAGACCGGCATTGTTGTCGAGGTGGTCATCGACGTCCTGGACTCCGCCTACATGATCGAGGTCCTTAACGGAATCCTGCAGTTTGCCGCCGCTGCCGACGTCGAGATCATGGTCAGCGTCACCGGCCCGTCACCCTCGAACCTGCGCACCCCTGAGCGCCGCGCGCAGCGCATGCTGGATGAAGGCCGGGCGGGAATGATCGTGGTGACGTCCGCTTTCAGCGAGGCGCAACTGCAGGCGTTCCGCCGACGCAAGATTCCCGTTGTTGTCATTGACCCGCTCAACCCGCCCTCAGCGGATGTGGTGAGCGTCGGGGCAACCAACTGGGCCGGCGGCAAGGCCGCGACGGAACATCTGCTTGACCTGGGGCACCGGCGGATCGCGTACATCGGCGGGATAGAAAAGGCCGAATGCAACCAGGCCCGGCTGCACGGCTACATGGCCGCCCTGATGGCCCGGGGCGTCACGGTGGATCCCCAGTACATCGTGCCCGGTGGCAGGTTCCGCCGCGAGAGCGGCGTTGCCGGACTCCAGGCACTGCTCCAGCTGGACCAGCGGCCCACGGCCATCTTCGCCGGAAGCGACGCCATCGCACTGGGTGTCCTCAGCGAAGCGGGCCGACGAGGGGTCAGGGTTCCCGAGGACATCAGCCTCATCGGTTTCGACGGGACAAGACAGGGTGAGGAATCGGTGCCGTCACTCACCTCCGTGGCCCAGCCGCTGGAGGAGATGGGCCGCGCGGCACTTCGGTCACTGCTGCGCCAGGCGCGCGGGGAAGTCCTGGACTCCCACCGCGTCGAACTTGCCACGCACCTGATTGTCCGGGATTCCACCGCCCCTCCCGCGGGCGCTGCAAAGGGATGAGTTTCCGCCGATGCTGCTTCTTTCGCTGAGGGGCTTCAACTTTGGAAGAAGGTAGCGGGGGTTTCTCCGGAGAGGTGGGTGACGATTTCTTTGGCGAGGTCCTGCAGCCTTTTATCGCTGGCCTTCGACGCGTTTGTCAGGATGGTCATGGCCTCGTCCTGGCTGCAACGGTTCTGGGCCATGAGTATCCCGCAAGCGATGCTCACGGGTGTCTGGCCTTCCAGGGCTGACCTCAGCTCTCCTACGGTGTTTTGGGCGTCGTTGATTTTCAGCACGAGGCGGATAGCTTGTGAGGCTGCGCCTGCGAAGGCAGCGGTTTCTTTGATCGTCTGGTCATCGAAGACCCGGCCGGAGGCAAAGAAATTGAGTGCGGCAGTGGAGTCTCTGCCGATGTCTAGGGGCATGCCGAGAACGCTTCGGCAGTTCTGGGAAGCGAGTTCCTGCTGATAGGACGGCCAGCGAGGGTCACTCTCGACATCTTCCAGGAGCACCGGGGCAAGGGTTCGCAGGGCTTCTACGCAGGGTCCCTGGCCCAGGCGCTGCTCAATTTGGTCCAGACGGACAGCGCGCGGGCTGCTGCCGGCGACGGTAACGCGGCGGCTTCCCTCCTGGAATGTGATGCCGCAGTCAATGGTGCTCCGGGTCCGTCCAGTCAACGTGGCGGCGGCGACACCCGACAGGCCACAGAAAAAGGCCTCAACGCTTTCAGCACTGATCAGGAGGTTCTGAAGCTCCATCATGGGCGGCCGTTGTTCAGGGGTCATGGGCATGCCTTAACGTAAACGGGAGCTGTGTCATGGACAATCCCCGGCGCCGTCCCGGGTACGACCTCATCACCGCAACGTCCGTGCGTCAATGTCGTTCTGGGCGATGGCTGCGAGGGACCGAAGTACCAGCTCGTCAGATGCAGTGAACGTCCTGGGTTTCTGGTCGATGACGCACAAAGTCCCAATGTTCCACCCACGCGGACCGTGCAGGGGATAGCCGGCATAGAAACGGATGTAAGGGTCCCCGACGACGAGTGGATTCGAAGCGAATTGCTCATCAGTCAGCGTGTCGTTTATGACCAGCATTGAGTCCCGCTTAACTGTCTCTGTGCACAGTGCGATTTGACGTGGGGTTTCCTCCCGGAGAGGGCCGACAGCGGACTTGAAGAACTGGGCGTCCTTCGCGATCAGTGACAGTGAGGCAGCACCTACGCCGAAGTACTCTCGGGCAGCATTTACTACCCGATCAAAAGTTTCCTCCGCACCTGTGTGGAGGAGGTCAGTTTCCCGCAACGATGCCAACCGTTCCTCCTCTGCCCGTTCAGGGGTAAGAAGGAACCTGCCCGCCGCTCCCAACGCAGCCAAGAGATCTTCATCAGACCTTTTCACCACGCCATCCGGTTGACCGGATCCGCGCGGAATGGACTGTGGGGGAGGCCGCCTTGCCGTGACCTCCTTCCCCTTCGGGTCAGTGCCGTGGCCGTGTTCAAAGTCGGGAAGGGCAAGGACGCCATGAAGGTAGGCGCGCAACTCGAACTCAGAACACGGGGCTTGGCCGAAATAGGAGGGCCAAAGAACCTGCGGTTGCAAACCGTCGACGACCAGTGCTGCAAGTTCCAGCCGCCGCTTCGCCGCTTCATCCATCCCTTCCACCTCCAATCTGGCAGTGCTTCTGGCTACCCCAGCGTTTCGTAGTGCAAGAAGCCATAGTGATAAGTGTACTTATTACCTTAAGGAAGCAGGGCGCCGCTCGGTGACGTCTTGGGTGAGGGCCAGTATGCCTTCGGCGGACGCCGTGGCGCCGCCGTGTCGGACGAGATGACGTTGCAGCTTGTTGGTTTCACCCGGCACCGGCGTCCTTTCAGTTCGAACAGTCAGACCGGCTTCACGTCCATGCCACGAAAGCGGGGGCGGCGGGACGCCTTGGCGAGTGTCGCTCCCAGTACGACGGATGCCATCCCACCAATAAGTAGAAAGGCTACTTACTATTTATTAGTAATCATGCTTACTATTACGTCAGTGCTGATGCATCGATAGCAGCTGACGTGACGGAAAGAGAGCATGATGACAGAAAATCAGTGGACCAACGTTTCGGGGTCGTCCTCGCAGGACACCGAGATTATGACCGTCGGAACTACCCCTTCCGTTACCCCGGCGTCCGAAGGCGCCCCCGGATCCAAAAAGCAGGTCGCGAAGGAAGAAGCTTCCAATGTCGCCGGGCATGCCACCAGCGCCGCGCAGGGTGTTGCCCAGACGGCGAAGGAAGAGGCCGCCCATGTCGCCTCTGAGGCAAAATCCAACGCCAAGGATCTGCTGTCCCAGGCGAAATCGGGTCTGTCCGGCCAGGCAGGCACCCAGCAGCACAAGGCTGCGGAGGGTATCCGCACCCTTTCCAGCCAGCTGCAGACCATGGCTGAGGCACCCGAGCAGCAGGGCATCGCCAGTGACCTGATCCGGCAGGCTGCCCAGCGCAGTGAAGCGGTGGCTTCGTGGATCGAGAACAAGGAGCCTGGCGACCTGCTCGGCGAGGTCCAGAGGTTCGCGCGCAACCGTCCCGGCACGTTCTTGCTACTGGCAGCAGGGGCAGGGATCCTCGTGGGCCGGCTCGGCCGCGGCCTGCAGGCAGGAGCCCCGGGATCCCAGGGTTCCGCTGGCCAGCGACCCCTTACATCAGGGCAAACCCTTCGGACGGTTGAAGCTCCGGCCCGGCAGGAGAGCGCGTTTGCCTCCGGCAGCGCCCCTGAATTTTACGAAGAGCCCATTGTGGCCGGCGGAGCTCCGGTATCCACCTCGGCCCTGCCCTCAGGCACAGCGGAAGATACGCCCCTGCGCTTTGAGGATGACCCCTACGAGTCAAAGGAAGGACGTCACCTGTGAGCAGCCAGATACCGGAGATGCCGCCGAGTGAGGCGCATCAGAAGGCGGATAACGCGTCGCTGGGTGAGCTGCTGGGTGATGTGACCCGGGACCTGTCCACCCTGATGCGCCAGGAAGTGGAGCTTGCCAAGGCTGAAGCCAAGCAGTCCGCCACCAAGGCCGGGAAGGGCGCGGGCATGTTCGGCGGCGCCGGCGTGGCCGGACACTTCGTCCTGTTGTTCCTGTCCCTGGCGCTGATGTTCGCCCTGGGCGCCCTGATGCCGCTGGGCTGGGCCGCCGTGATCGTCGCCGTGATCTGGGGCATCATCGCCGCGGTCCTGGCCTCGATGGGGCGCAAGGAACTCAAGCAGATCAAGGGCATGCCCCAGACCGGCGAGACACTGTCTGAAATTCCCCCAACCCTAAAACCAGGTGAGGTAAACCGATGAGCGATAACCCGGATGCAATTCGTCAGGAAATAGAAGAGACCCGCGCACGCCTGGGCACCAACGTGGACGCGGTCGCGGACAAGGTCACACCGTCCAACATCGTCCAGCGCCAGACCGAGAAGGTGAAGGGCAGCGTCAAGGACGCAGTTACGGGGGTGAAGGACAAGGTCATGGGAGTCGCCGATTCCGCCACGACCACTGTTGGAGACAAGGTGTCCACCGTTCAGGACAAGGTCTCCTCCGGGACCGGCCATGCCGGTAACGCCCTGCACTCCACCGGCGACACCCTGCACGGGGCAAAGGACACCGTTGCCAGCAAACTCTCCGATGCCGGTTCCGCTATCAGCGCCGCCCCGTCACAGGTCAAGGCCCAAACCCAGGGAAATCCCCTGGCAGCAGGTTTGATCGCGTTCGGGGCCGGGATGCTCGTCTCGTCCCTGATCCCGGCCAGCCAGAAGGAGCGCGAAGCGGCCGACCAGCTGAAGACCGCCGCGCAGCCACTGGCCACCCACGTTACCGACGCGGCCAAGGACATGGTCCAGGACCTCAAGGCACCGGCCCAGGAAGCCATGGAAAGCGTCAAAGCCACCGCCGCTGACGGAATGCAGAACGTCAAAGCCGAGGGCCAAAGCGCTGCGAGTGACGTCAAAGACCGCGCAGCAGA
This sequence comes from Arthrobacter sp. Cr_A7, assembly GCF_029222765.1. NCBI lineage: Bacteria > Bacillati > Actinomycetota > Actinomycetes > Micrococcales > Micrococcaceae > Arthrobacter > Arthrobacter sp. Cr_A7. The sequence continues at coordinate 37,065 of NZ_JARHXQ010000291.1, forward strand.
TGCCAAGGACAACGTCCAGAACACATGAGCGGCCGGGACCAGGTCCCCAAGCCTCCCCCCGACCCAGCGGGGAGGCCGCCGGACCCCGACCAGCAACAACCCGCTGCCGGCGGGCCGCGGCACATGAAGGCACAGCCGGGGACCGTTCCGGAGCAATGGGCCACCCACAGGCTTGTCAGCATTGCGGCCCGACTTGATGAGCGCCGGCTCAACCGACGGTTGGCCAGGCTCGGACTGACCACAGGATCACTGGACGCACTCGAGACAGCGGCGGAACTGGAACCAACCACGGCGACGGATCTTGCCGACATGCTCTGCGTGAGCCGGCAGAGCCTGGGCAAGGTGCTGCGGCGGCTGCAAAGCCTCGGATTCCTGACCAAGGAACCAGGCAGGGACGGCCGGAGCGCCGACATCTACCTCACCCCGGAAGGCCGGGCCGTCCTTTCCGCTGCCGGAAACCTCATTCGTGAGGGCACCGAAGCGGAAGCACCTGATGAGGTGTTGTTCCGCCGACAGCTGGAACAACACATCCTTCGCCTCCGGAACTCTGAGCGGAACACCGCCGCCCGGCACACAAACAGCGGTCGGCAAAGCAAAAATCTCACTACGACAGGAGCAACAATATGGCGACAACAAACCGGACTACCGGACCCAAAACCACCCTTCAGAAAGCTGCCCAGGCAGTAGGCGCTGTCTTCCTGCTGGTCGGAGTCCTCGGCTTCATTCCGGGCATCACCAGCAACTATGAAGCGCTCTCCTTCGCCGGACACGGCTCAGAAGCACTCCTGCTGGGCATCTTCCAGGTCTCGATCCTGCACAACATCGTCCACCTGCTCTTCGGCGTCGCCGGGATCCTGATGTCCCGCACCAACACACAGGCCCGCAGCTACCTGCTCTACGGCGGCGTCATCTACCTCATCCTGTGGCTTTACGGCCTCATCATCGGCCACGACACCCCCGCCAACTTCGTCCCGGTCAACACCGCGGATAACTGGCTGCACTTCGTCCTCGGCATCGCCATGATCGCCCTGGCCATCCTGCTCTCCCGCAACACCACGCGCACCGCCGGCTCCACCCACCGCTAACCAGCGCCCCACGCCGGATTCATCAACAGCATTAGAAGGAGAACATCGTGCTTAACACTGAAAACCTTTCTGCACTGACCACCGCCGGCGGCAATGTCATCGGTTCCGACGGAACCAAAATCGGATCCATCGGGCAAATCTACGTTGATGACCAGACCTCAGAACCCACCTGGGTCACGGTCAAGACCGGGCTCTTCGGAACCCATGAGTCCTTCGCCCCGCTGGGCTCCGCTTCGCAGGACGGCAACGACATCGTCGTCGCCCACACCAAGGACAAGGTCAAGGACGCGCCCCGTGTCGCCCCTGACGGGCATCTGGAACCCGCCGAGGAAGACGAGCTCTACACCTACTACGGTCTCTCCAACGGCTTTAGCCGTCACGGTGACGCGAACACTGCTGACGCCGCAGCCGTAGGCCGCGGCACGGTGGGTCACGACACTTCAGGACCCACCACGGACGAGGCGATGACCCGGTCTGAGGAGCAACTGCACGTCGGCACCCGGAAGGAAGAAGCTGGCCGTGTGCGGCTGCGCAAGTACGTAGTCACCGAGAACGTCACCACCACCGTCCCGGTCCAGCGCGAAGAGGTCCGCCTGGAACGCGAGCCCATCACCGATGCCAACAGGGGCGCCGCTCTGGACGGCCCTGCCATCAGCGAAGAAGAACACGAGGTCATCCTCCATGAGGAACGCCCCGTGGTGGAAAAGGAAGCCGTCCCCGTCGAACGCGTCCGCCTGGACAAGGAAACGGTGACCGACGAGCACACCGTCACCGAAGAGGTCCGCAAGGAAAACATCGACCTCGACGACGACGCCCGTACCAACCGCTAACGGCCGGCAACCACCCGGAGAACACCCGGGACCGTCGATGAGACCGCCATGGTCCGCTTTCCGTTGGGGGGCGGGCCATGGTCTTTTCCAGGGTCCTCCGGACCACTTCGTATGTGAAAATGGGGCGGGTTGAGCATGCAACCCGCGGACCTACGCCGAGGAGCTAAGTGGCTTACGTTATCCGGAAGAACGGCGGTGTCCGAGCAGCTGAGTGGGTGCACGCGGGGGATCTTCACGTCCTGGGCGGGTTGCGATGACGCGCAGGATGGGTGTTGAGGAGGAGTTCCTGATTGTCGACGGCGAGAGCGGGAAGCCCCTGCCGCTGGGCGAAGTCCTGGAACAGCTCAGCGATTTTCCCCGCCTAACCAGCGAAATGAAGCAGGAACAGATTGAAACCTGCACCTTGCCGCGGGTCACCCTCGCCGAAATCGCCGATGACATTACCGCCGGGCGGAAGAGCGCCGACTCTGCGGCCAGGCGGGCAGGAGCGCGGGCGGTTGCGTTGGCAACTTCGGCGCTGCCGGTCGAGTCCACCATCGCCCCGGGTGAACGATGTGGCCAGCTGATGGAAAGGTTCGGGCTTACCGCTGTCGAACAGCTAACCGGAGGCTGCCACGTGCACGTGGAGATCGAGTCCGAAGAAGAAGGCGTCGCCATCTTGGACCGCGTCCGGATTTGGCTGCCCGTCCTGCTGGCCATCAGCGCCAATTCACCGTATTGGAACGGAGTGGACTCCGGCTACGCGAGTTACCGCTGGCAGGCATGGAGGCGGTGGCCCACCACCGGAGCAGCCGGCATTTACGGCTCCGCTGCTGCGTACCACCGTGAAATCGGGCAGATCCTCAGCTCCGGCGTGCCCTTGGACAAAGCCAACCTGTACTTGGACGCACGGCTCAGCCACAAGCACCCGACCGTAGAGGTCCGGGTCGCCGACGTGTGCCTGTTTGCCGACGACACCGTCCTGCTGGCGGCCTTGGTCCGCGGGTTGGCGGAAACCGCGGCACGGCAGTGGCGCGACGGCGTCAGTCCATTCCCCACTTCGGCTACCCAACTGCAACTCGCGTCCTGGCAGGCCAGCCGCTACGGACTGCAGGGTGAGCTGGCAGACCCGATAACAGGAAAGCCCCGGGGCGCCTTTGAGGTGGTAACGGCGCTGATGGACCACCTCCGGCCGGTGCTCGAGGAACAGGGAGAGTTCAACACCGTCGAGTTCCTGCTGTTCCAAGTCCTGAGCCGGGGGACCGGTGCAGCCGTGCAGCGGGGCTCCTACGCGCGTGGCGCAAGCACACGAGATGTGGTCACCGATGCCGTTCACTTCACCTGCCTTCCGGTGACCCCACTGCGGGCGGCAACAAACAGCAGCAGGTTGACCCTCTGACGCGGTCGCAGGTAGCGCGACCGATCAGGGGATGAGGGTCTCCGCACGGTACCGGTTGAAGAGTGTGGTGAAGGAATCCAGTGTTCGGCGATAGCCGGTGAACCCGGCGTCCCGGCTTTTGCCCATATCCGTCACTACCTCGATGTTGCGGCCCAGGTCGCCGTCGGTGTGCCACCAGGAGGCGACGCGGTCCAGGTCCGGCTCGCTGAGGTTATGGCGCCGGGCAAGTTCCCTCCACTGGTCTTCGCGCCCTGCCATGGACTGCTCGAGAGGCCGGGGCTCACCCTGGTACCCCTCCCATTCCAGGCCGAAGTAGGCTGCGAGTTTCGGCCACATCCATCGCCAGCGGAACACATCACCGTTGACGATGTTGAAGGCCTCGTTTGCGGCTTGAGGCGTCGTGGATGCCCAGAGCATGTGCTCTGCGAGTAAACCTGCGTCGGTCATGTCAGTCAGGCCGTTCCACTGCGTTTCGGACCCGGGAAAGACAAACGGCTCCCCGCTCTCCCTGCAAAGGGTGGCCTGGGCGGCGAGCGTAAGTCCCATATTCATGGCGTTGCCCACCGCATGCCCGATGACCGTGTGCGCGCGGTGCACGGACCAGGTGAACCCCTGCTCGGCCGATGCGGCCCAGAGCTCATCCTCCTGCGCGTAGTAAAAGTTCGCCACCGGCAGGCGCGGCTCCTCCTCGTGGAAAGGTGTGTCGGCCATTTCTCCTGCCGCGTAGGCCTCAAAGGGTCCGAGATAATGCTTTAGGCCGGTCATCAGGGCAACGTGGCTCACGTCTTTGCCGCGGAGTGCGGCGAGCAGGTCACGCACCATGCCGGCGTTGACCCTGATGTTCTCCTCCTCGGTGGCACGGCGCGACCATGCTGTGAAAAAAACGTGCGATGGATTCTCCGGCTCAAGCACATTGGCCAAGGCTGCGGCCGAGGTCAGATCCGCCGAAAGCCACCGAACCCCGGCGCGCTCCGCTCCGGGCCGGCGGGACAAGGCAAGGACGTCCCAGCCCTCTCCCGTCAAGGTGTCCACCAACGCGGATCCCGCGATGCCCGTGGCTCCTACCACCAAAGCTGTACGCCGGGCGCCTGATGTTGACTCTGTACCGGTAATCATGGTCCTCCTCAGATGTGCTGCTCCTGCCACTTGGGACAAGCCCGGACCCTGAGAAGATATTCCTGCAGCCCGGCTAGGCGCTCGGAGGCGTGGGGCAGAAATTTATCTTCCGTTCTGATCGGTACCGGCGGGTACTGCGGGATGCACTTGGTGCAGATTCGCCAGAATTTCCTCGGTGAGTGCTTCTATGCCGCCTTCGGATGTCACAGTCATTCCGGCTTCGGCTGTCCCAAGGGTCTCAAGTGTCTCAAGCTGCGAGGTAAGGAGGGATGGAGGCATGAAGTGTCCTGGGCGCTGGGCCAGCCGCTCCGTCAGTACCGAAGGGTCGACCTTTAAGAGGATAAACCTGGTGGAAGGAGCGGCTGCGCGGATAGCGTCACGGTAGGCGCGTTTGAGGGCCGAACAGGCAACCACGATCCCCTGGGGGTGTTCGGCCGCGAGTTCTTCGCCGACCAGGCGAAGCCATGGCCACCTGTCTTCATCGGTGAGCGGTATGCCAGCTGTCATTTTTTCGACGTTCGGCAAAGGGTGCAGGTCGTCAGCGTCCTTGAAGGTTGCCCCGAGCCGGGCTGCCAGGGCAGCGCCGACCGCAGTCTTGCCTGCACCACACACGCCCATGACGACAAGAGGGCTGTGCACTACAGCGCTCCCTGTTGTGCTGTTCCCGCGGGGATCGGAACCATCCGGGTCACTACGACAGGCTTTTCCAGCAGGCCTTCGAGGGAGGCGTTCAGGCGTTTGACCGGTTCACCTTCGCCATGGGCGTCCAGCAGCGCGGCTGATTCCCATTTCTCAATCATGAGGATCTGGTTGTTGGGGGCTTCATGGATCGCGTAGAGCAGGCAGCCGGGTTCCTGATGCACTTCGCTGATTGCGGGGGTTAGGGCGGCGACGACCTGGTCGAAGGCGCCTTCCTTCGGGCTGAAAGCTGCAGTGACAATGATGGTCATGCTGGGGTTCTCCTTGCT